>JAPMTR010000009.1 GCA_026552975.1 Candidatus Methanoperedens sp. | reverse complement strand
ATAAATCTTTAAAAACTAAAAAAAACAAAAAAAAATTTCAATATGTTTATATGTAAAAATGTGAATTAGAAATATAAGCAAAATATAGGCCATATCGTTTTACCATTTACTGGTAATGATATTTATAATGGATATGAATTATAACAACTATGATAAGTATCATAAAAGTATATATTCATTAAACAAAAATAAAAATGTGATTGAAATAAAATAATGAGGAAGATTTAATAATGACTGAAGAAATAATGAAATCAATCAATCTTTTATTGTTTATGATTTTTACCCTGATCTTAATCAATTCAAGTTTATTGGTAACTGCCACTGCAAATGTAAATATTATAGTAAATCCTGGGTTTGAAAATGGAGAGACAACTCCATTGAATTGGACTTTAAATGATTACGGGGGCAATTCTCCATCATGGGCCACAGACGCTCACTCAGGTGAAAGGTCTGTTATGATTCAGATAAATGGGACTTCAGATATAATATCTGGATTTCCGATATCAGATCTAATAATAACTCAACCAGATACAATTTATAATTTGTCAGCATGGGGAAAATCTCAGAGTACAGAAGGGACTGTTAATCCAGTTCTAAGGGTTGTTGAACTTGATATAAACAAAAATTGGGTTCGGCAAACAAATCTTGATTTTAATCAAGGGACATATGATTGGACTCAAAAACAATTAGATTTTGTTACAAGTTCTAAAACCGCCTTTGTTTTTATTTATGCGAATATTTGGGGAGGTTATGGGACATTCTGGTTAGATGACGTAGAGTTGCTAACAAATGAAACGATTCCCATAATATCACCCATAACAGATTCTACGCCATCAGTCGTAAACATTATTACAAATGCAGGTTTTGAAAATGGCAACGCAACTCCCTTTAACTGGACTTTAATATCTTACAGGGGTAATTCTCCCGTGTGGGATACAGATGCCCACTCTAGTGAGCGTTCTATCATGATTCAAATAAATGGGTCTCTAGATATAATATCTGGATTTCCGATATCAGATCTAATAATAACTCAACCTGCGACAATGTATAATTTGTCAGCGTGGGGAAAATCTCAGAGTACAGCAGGGTCTGCAAATCCTGCACTTAGAGTAGTTGAGCTTGATATAAACAGAAATTGGATACGTCAGACTAATCTTGATTTTGATCAAGGGACATATGATTGGACTCAAAAACAGTCAGATTTTGTTACAAGTTCTAATACCTCCTATGTTTATGTTTATGCCAACATCTGGGGGGGGAATGGAACATTCTGGATCGATGACATAGAGATGATAATGAACCAGACGCCTGAATCCACACCGCAGGTCGTAAACTTTATTGCAAACGCGGGCTTTGAAATCGGCAATACAACGCCATTAAACTGGACATTAACATCCTATGGCGACAATTATCCATCCTGGAATACTGTCGCTCGTTCTGGTTCGCGCTCTGTAATGATTCAGATAAATGATACTTCAGATATTATATCTGGATATCCAATATCAGATCTTATAATTGTTCAACCAGTTACAATTTATAATTTGTCAGCGTGGGGAAAATCTCAGAATACAGCAGGATCCGCAAATCCTGCGGTCAGAGTAGTTGAACTTGATATAAACAAAAATTGGATACGACAGACTAATCTTGATTTTAGTCAAGGGACATATAATTGGACTCAAAAACAGCTAGACTTTATTACTAGTTCTTATACCGCTTATGTTTATATTTATACCAACATCTGGGGGGGGAATGGAACATTCTGGATCGATGACCTAGAATTAGTTCCAAAAAGTGAAGCAACTGCTGACCCTTTTTTAGAATTAATTCATATAATAACCAACAATTCAACACCAACCCCAACACTAGCGCCAACACCAACTCCAACACTAGCGCCAACACCAACTCCAACACTAGCGCCAACACCGACTCCAACACTAGCGCCAACACCGACTCCAACACTAGCGCCAACACCAACT
>JAPMTR010000067.1 GCA_026552975.1 Candidatus Methanoperedens sp. | reverse complement strand
TAATCAGAGCCGACGCCAAATTATAACCACGAAATATTATAATTAATTTCTGTTGTATTTTGCAACACAACATACCTTTGTATTTTCACACACAGGAAGCTTCTCATATGTTTTATTCCGTATATAACACTTTTCCTCGTGCAGTTTCTACACGATTCAAACATATCAAACGAAAGAACATATGTTGTTTTTCAACAACGCTTGCCTTTATGTTGTTACACGCAGGGAACGTCTTGAATGTTAATTAACACATATAACACTTTCCCTTTTACATTATTTCAATGTGAAAGATCACAGTTTTATTCAATCCATAAATCAAAATAGCTCAGATTATGGGATCAATTGTATTATATATGGCCCGGCATGTTAGTTACCTGGCATCTCCAGCTACTACACCATCGTATATAACAGTTTACATGCCAAATTTCTTCATCATTTTCTGAATGTTGAATTTTCCACCGCCACTGAGACCTTTCATGGTCTTTTGCATCGTTTTATGATATTTCAGGAGTTCACGCACCTCATCATATTTAACCCCTGATCCCCGAGCTATCCTTGTGATCCTGGGGCTGTTAATATGTTTTGGATCTTCAAGCTCCTTATCGGTCATCGAATCCATGATATACTTGTATTTTTTCATTTTTTCCTGCGTGCCGGCGAACATATCATCAGATACCTTCATACCCAGTTTGCCAAGCGGTATCATAGACATTACCTGCTTAAGAGGACCCATTTTATTCACAGCTTCCATCTGTTTGTACATGTCCTTGAGCGTAAATTTGCCGCTGAGCATGCTTTCCATATCGAAATCCTCGACATCGATCGATTCCTGGGCTTTTTCGAGCAGGGATTTAATGTCCCCCATACCAAGCAGACGCGAAATGAATCTGTCTGCTTCGAATTTCTCAAGATCATCAGGAGTCTCTCCAACCCCGATAAAAGCAATAGCAGAATCAGTGTCAGAAACAGCAGACAAAGCTCCGCCACCCTTGGCTGTTCCATCAAGTTTTGTTATTACAACACCCGTAATACCTATGGATGAGTTGAAAGCTTTAGCCTGGTCGCTTGCCAGTTGACCCATAGCTGCATCCAGAACAAGGAACTTATGATCAGGTTTAACGGCCTGATGAATATCTTCCATTTCCTTGATCAGGTCTTTCTCAAGAGCATGTCTTCCTGCAGTATCAACGATCTTTACATCGTATTTCTCTATGACCTTAAGTCCACGTTGAACGATAGCCACAGCATCCTTGACATCCTTCTCCCCATAAAAAAAAACGCCACTTCTCTCGCAAAGGGTCTTTAGCTGGTCATAAGCCCCCAACCTGTAAGTATCCGCGCATATGACAGCCGTTTTTAAGCCTTTCCTCTGGAAATAACGCGCAAGTTTGGCCGTCGTCGTGGTTTTACCGCTCCCCTGGAGTCCCACCATCATAATCGTCTGTGAAGCAAGTTTGACATTCGCACTCTTACCCAGGATGTTAATAAGTTCCTGGTAAACGATACGAATTACATGTTCCCTCGAATTCATGCCACCAGGCGGCTCTTCTTTAAGAGAACGCTGTTTTATTTTCTGGGATAATGCCATCACATGCTTTACATTTACATCCGCCTGAAGCATAGCGCGCTGTATATCCCTCACTACCTCGTCTACGATCTTTTCATCGATCCTTCCAGCCCCAACAAGTTTTCGAAGTGCGTCCTGAAGTGAGCCGCCTAATTTATCTAATACCATAATTTCGTCTCATTTTTCATATTTCTCATTTGATCCCGGTTTATATTGCATGATTAAAAGGATAGATATATAATAATTCCGATTGTAGCTGATAATGTATGAGCATAGAGTACACAGGAATTAATAAAGAGACTGTTGAAGGAGAGATAAAGAATTTTCTTGATTCCTGTCCAGAAGATTCAGTGTTTAAGATGGTCATCAATTCAAAGCGGGGGAATCTTAAGATCAAGATAAAGAATGCCAGCAAGAACAGGCTAAGAACATTGATCGGAAAAATAGGAAGAAAAAAGGCAAATCCGTAATATCATATTCTAACAATATCTATCCCGATATCACCCAATGCGTAAATGATCAGAGCTATAAGAATCCCGACTATAATAAAATGTATCTGTTTATGATAATTATAGAAAGCTGTTTCTATAATCGTTATCAAGAGCATTAGTAACACTCCAAGAATTAGACCAAGTCCAAGCCTAAGCGCAATATCATATAACAACTGGATCATTTGATCGACTAATGTACGGATTAAATATAATCCTATTCCTGATCAGAACTTTTGGTCCAAATTGAAGGAAGAATAACTACAATATAATCCAGATACCCGCGATTGTAGCCACAGTTCCAGTTATGAGAGCCATATTGATCTTTTCTTTCAAGGTAAAAAGCGCAATAATGCTTGAAAGAGCAGGTGTTATAGCCGCAAGACCTGTCGCTTTTGCAGCGCCTATCTTTATCAGACTGACAAAAAAAAAGTAACTACCAAAACCCATTCCTGCAATTCCACCAAGCCCCAGCAAAATATATGCTTCTTTCTTTAATTTGAATATCTTCCCAGCCCCATTATTTGCAGAATAATAAATATATAATAATAACAGCGGAACAGGCATGCTGATAAGAGCTGATTGGAATGGATCAACGTCCCTTAAACCGGTTTTAGTTGCAACTATAGAAAACGCATACAAGAACGCAGCAACTACCGCCATTGAAACACCAAATTTTATGTTTTTCTCTCCGATTGAACCTTTACCACGGCTCAGTATCCATATTCCAATTACGATCAACAATGTCCCGCCAGCCACTTCTATCCTGATCTTTTCATTCAGTAAAAGTGCACTTAACAGGATCGTCAGGAGAGGAAAGGTGAAAAGTATCGGTATGAACCTGGAAACGGATATATTTTCCAGCCCTTTCATATATGCCGCCCCCCCCAGAATTAGTCTGAAAAGACCCCCCAGATTAAGGAAAATAAATCCCATGAGTGTAAACTCAAAATGCCCTCCCCTGAGGATCAAGAAAAGTATCAGTAGAAAAACCATGGCAAAAAAAGTCCTGATAAGAACCGCAGGTATTGCGCCTACACCGATGCCTTTTTTATAGAACACCGCGGCCATTGACCAGCAAATAGCGGCGGCGATGGCATAGAATTCTCCTGATATCACAGGAGTGTAAATGTCAAAGTAGTATTTGAATATTGATTACTTATAGACAAATTTATAGATCAAGAATTTAATGAAAATGTAAAAAAACTAAATTCCCATCTTATCGATAATCTCCCCTATTGCAATAATAGCCCTGGAATCCTCAGGAAGCTGCGCCAGGGGTTTTCCCTCAAGATCAAAGTTCGCAACCATCTCATCAAAAGGAACAACTCCAACAAGGTCCATCTTGAGTTCCAATGCATATTCTTCTAACCTAGCACGATTTTCAGGCGTTACTTTGTTGGCTATTACATGCATATTCTTGATCTTAAGATCCAATGACTTTGCAAGCTCCCTTATCCTTTCGGCGGTCTGAAGCCCCCGGCGTGAGCCATCGGTCACCACAAGCAGTTCATCCATGTCCCGGATTATCCTTCGTGAAAGATGCTCAAGCCCCGCTGCAGTATCTATGATCGTAAGATCATAATTCTTGAGGATCTTATCCATTATCCCGCGCAGGAGATTATTGGCAAAACAATAGCAACCTGAGCCTTCAGGGCGACCCATGACAAGAAGGTCATAATGCGGCATCTCGATAAGGACTTCATACACTTTGGATTCCAGAAGCCTTTCCTTGTTGGTATCAGGGGGGAGTTTATCTCGCTCCTGTAACATGAATTCACGCATGTCGCCAATGGTCTTATCCACTTTTACGCCCAGAACATCAGGAAGATTTGAGTCGGGGTCGGCATCAATGGCAAGAAGGGTCTTTTTCCCTTTAGAGAGTTGTTTGACAAGCATTCCGGCTACGGCTGTTTTTCCTGTGCCGCCTTTTCCTGTTATTGCGATTACTTTCATGTTTCGGTCTCCTTTATATTATGTATTTGTTTATATTATGAATATGACATAGTACCTTTACAGTACGGAAAATTGAATTACATCTTCTACTGCCTTTCCTCGTATTTTCATTACTTGTAAACTATCCTGATAAAAATTTTTATTGGAATAAGAGATTATTTCTTTATAACCTCTGAAGTATTTCATAAGCATTATATTATAATTATGAATAGATTCAAAAAATTCTAAAATCGAGGTCTTAATATTAAATTTATCGAGCTTTACTAACTTTGTTATATCAGCTGATACATGTTTTTGGAAAGCGTCCTTTACATTGTTTAAATATTCCCGGTTCGTATCTGACCGTGCTTGAGCAGATTTTACATTACTGAATTGTTTCTTATCTCCAAGAATAACTATTTTTTTTGCTCGCAATAAAGCTGGAAAAGCTTGAGCTATACTAACTTGTGATGCTTCATCAATGATAACCAAATCGAATATTTCTGGCTCTAATGGGATGTATTCAGCATAATCCCTGATACCTGCTAATATACAGGGGAAAGCATTCTTAAGTGGAAGAATTTCTTGAAACCCAGTTAATACATCAAAATCATCAACTGGAAAATTAAACGCTCTAAAAATCTCATGGTAATGATCTATATTTCTGCGGAAATTAAGCAAATTATCTTTAAAATTTCTAAGAATTTTACGGATATCCTCAAGTTCTATTGAAGATTCGGAAACTTTTAATACTTCTTCAATATCTACTACATGTTCAAACTTTTCATAATAGGTTTCCAATTTAATCAATTCAAAAATTTCTTCAATATTAATTTCATTATATAAAAGAATTTCAGCATCTAAATCTTCTTTTAGAGAATTTTTAGATTTTTCAATGTTTTGTTCAAGTGCTTGGTAATCTTTTTTGATTGCTCGATAGTGAATTTTTATATTGTCTAATGATTTTGTTGATAATATCTGATTATATGTGTTCCCCGTTTTATCTAAACGAAGTATTGGATTCTGAAAATTTTTGTCATGCATGACCTTATTCATTGTCTCAGTTATTTTGTCTTCGACTACATCCAAAGCTTCTTTTTTATCTGATAAAACCAGAACCGATTGGTTTTTCAAAATTGCATCGAAAACAATAGCAGTGATAGTATGGCTTTTGCCCGTTCCTGGTGGCCCCTCAACAGTAATATATTTACAATTTTCTTTTTTAATGGCTGACAGAATTTGGAGTGGTTCGCTGTTGAGCGGGATAGGGCTCAAGCTAATCAACTTATCACTTGAGCACATATTATCCCATTCTTCTTCAACCATTGGATTAAATGGCAGAACTAAATTATCCTTAAAAATTGTGGATACTTCTTCCAAAGAGGAAGAGAGAGCTTTCTCATGTTGTTTTTGATATAAAATAGATGCTTTTTCAATTTTCTCAGTTGCTTCATTGATAATTTTCTCAATTTGTTCTGTAGATATTTGATCTGTCTGGATTTTAATTATATCCAAAAGTTGATTTCTGGGAATATTTATTTTATAAACACCTTTTTGGATTTTGTTTAAAATATCTTTATTGAATCCGTGATTGATTAACTTCCAGACTAGTGTATTGAAATCAGGATATTTATTTGTATTTAAACCAATGAGAAGATTGTCTTCATTGCGACGCTTGATGTCCTCATTCTTATCAATAGGCATAAATTTGACCAATCTGCCGTCATCGGCAGTTCCCTGTTTTTTAAACAACTCCTCTACTTATATATTTTTTGAAAGCAAACTCCAAAGATAGATTTAATTAGCTTAAAATTCAGATAATATGATTCGAGTATGATATTAATTTCAAATATAGATTATATTCAACTCCAAAAGTGATTTATTATGCAAACTAATAGTAAAGCTGAAATTTTTGAGCAAATAGTAAAAGGGATACAGACTTTTCCGTATCAAATGCAAGTAGAGGTGCTGGACTTTATTGGTTATCTAAAAAGTAAGATAGCAATAGAACAGGCAAGGATGGAAGAAGTGGAGTGGTCTTATCTGTCTCTAACAAATGCTGTGAAGGATTTTGAAGACGAAAAAGAAGAAGATTACAGTGAGGCTGATCTAAAAGAGAAATGGTTATGAAAAAAGCAGGGCAGGTAGTCGTTATAAAATTCCCACAAACTGATTTTCAGAAAAGTAAAAACAATTTTGATGAGATTGTTTATGAAAATTCAATTGACTTTATTAGTCAGGATTAAAAAAAGCAAGTGTCATCCGTATCAGCAGATTGTCTATAGTTTCAGAAGATATACTTTTCGGTACCACAGGTGAAATTGCGAGTAAACGTTTAAATCGCATAAAAACTAAAATTGCCGAGTGGATTGTGGGAAATGTCAATGAAGAGTAACATAAAATCTAGATAATACTTATCCTAAAATCTTTTTGATCAAAAAAATTTGAGAGAAAAAGATTAATTAGCTTTTGATCTTGAAGATTTCAAATCCCTCATCGATAAAAGCCAAATAATTTTCATTTTTCCTTATTCTTAAACACGATCCTTTCGATACTGATCTTCGCATTCTTGAAACTCAGCTTAACCCCTTCCCCGCCACCACTAAACTGCATTGGCATCATAGGGATTCCCGCAGGCATTTGCATCGAAGGAATAGACCAGCCCGACCCCGACATTGCGGTTCCAGAGGCTTCAACATGTGCTTCCTCAGGTACTTCTTCTTCCTTTACCCAGCGCTGGACTATTGGGTGCTGACTCTTCTCAAGACTTTCTTTCAGGGATTTCAGGTCAGTGACATTTTCTTCTGTTAGTACTTTATCCACAAGTTCTGGAGGAATGTCGGCTTTTATCTTCTCTTTCAGGTTCTTGGGCATCCAGACAACACGGTTCCATCCGCCATCTGCCTGTATGAATTTTGGTGAACGGAAATAATTCACGCCAACACCCAGGAAACCAACGACCTGCTTACCGCCGCCGGTCTGTCCTGCCATTGTTGAAAAAGCAAGACCGTTCGGGGCAATACCTGTGAAATCACGATCCACCCAGCCGATACCGTCTACTTCAGGTATATAGAACCCCACTACTTCAAAGCAACCACAGCTAGTATGGGGACTATCAAAGAACGAATGTATTTTTATTCGTGTATATTCACCTCCAGATAGCGAGGCAGCTTTCTCATTAACGCCGGAATATTCGCCCCCTATAGCATCGATGACCTCACCTTTTGGAATAGCGAACTGTGGGCCTTCAGGATCCACCTTTGCTGCTGCACGACCATCAAACCAGTTGATAGCCCCGCAAAGTGATATCCTGTCCGGGGTAATTACGCAGGCATTTGTAGGAGCAAAGCTCTGGCACAATGTGCAGCCATAGAAAACATCCACATCTTCGTCATGAAGACCGCGTGTCCTGGCATCTCTTGCTTCATAGGTCTTTATGGCATCCCCTCTTAATCTTTCAACTTCATCAGGATCAGTGATGAAAGTCGCATCGATCTTTTCGATAAAATTCAGTTCGTTCTTGAAAAGCATCATGGTAGCTTTTGCGACCTGTTCAAATGAATTTAAACCCTTCTTTATTGCATCTTTGCTTATTCTTATCCACACGTCGTAGCGCTGGTTAAGATGCATAAATCCCTGGATATAATTCTGGAAATCATGGTTTCGCCTCTCCACGATCGCCTCAATATCCGGTTCTATGAGTTTTCCTGCAACGCGATATATCATCGCAAAAGGATGACGTGAACCTTCCTCCATTTTGGAGATGTCAGGGCCTATCAGTTTAAATCCTCCATCCTCTATTTCATCCATTGCCGCTGCCTTCACAAGTTCAAAACCGCGAGATTTTGGACCTCCAAGTTCAACGAACATATCGTCTTTTCGTACTCTTTCACCCTCGAACATGGGTGAGATCTCAAAGGGAAATTCGTTTGCCATTATTATCGTCCTTTTTATTTCTTTTACTGTTTCATTATTTCTTTGGTAACTGTGCTATGACCTCATCAAGCGCTGGAAGGAATATATCCTTCTTGAGGTTCCCGAATGACATATCTGCATTCGGATGATAGTATTTATCTATCGATATTACTTTGATATGTGAAAAATTTTTCAAAGCTGAAATTGCCTGTGATGCATAGTAATAGGTTATCCCGAAAAACACCACAAGATCATATCCGCCTTTTCCGTCAAGTCCCGGCCATTGTGGGTCGCATAGATATGATGCAAGAGCATGCATATTTGCATAATGCGCATCAAGTCCCTTATCTGCGAGGTATGCATATGAATCTCCGACCGAAGCGATCTGGATCCCTGCCTTGCCTAATGAAACAACTCTTGCAAGGACCTCAGGATCACTAATTTCAGAACCCACGATCAACAGAGGCCGCTTTGCCTTTGCAAGCATCTTTCCCGATACAGCAGGCATTACAGCGCGTGCCATTTTCGGCCCCGGTATGTTAGCAGTGTCAAATGGTACGGCCTGGCGGGTCGTATCTATGACCTTTACTTCCGGATTTACACCCTTTTCAGTTTTCGCGCTCATTTCTTAACCTCCTTACAAAGTCTTGGGACATTGGTAGGCTGGAAAGAAACATCAACTTTGCGAAGTGGTCCTTCCATTATCTTCTTCTTTTCCCAGTCGATCTTCCATCCCCTCTCTTCAAGGAGTTTCATAAGTTGCTCTTTCTTTGCAACTGGAAGATCAGCTTCATTTCGAACATAGATATGCCAGTCATCTGGCATTTTCTTTAAGTATTTCTCACTCAGTTCGATGTAATGGGTAAGTTTTATCGCACGGCCCAGGCTGTTATCGCTTGGCCTGAAGCAGAGTTTTGCAAGAAGTGGTAATACTTCAGCTTTTGTTTCTGCAGTTATCATCATGTGCTCAGGAGCTGGTTCAACATTGACAACTGATCCATCCCTACCATCCAGGACATTCCATGTCTCTTTTTTATAGGGTTTTCCGATATAAGCCCGCCTGTATTTTGTCCCGTGAGGTCCGACGACCACAGGGATGCCAAGCCTGTTGCAGCCTGTTCCGATAGCAAATGCCTTCTGGGAATATGCCCCCCATGAAAGTCCTACTGCTCCTACCCTGTTCATGACGTAATCTGCGATCTCTTCCCAGTTCCCTTTTGTTTTTCTTCCCGCAAAGATCGAAGCCACTTTGATCGTAGTTGCGGCGATATGAGCGTTCGAAACACATGAACCAGTGTTTAAGAGATTTCCTTTGACGAACCTTCCAGGATAGCGCTCATAAAGGGTTTTTCCGTCTTTATCTTTATGCATTCCTATATCCATGGTGGCGCAACCTGATGTGATTATGATATAACTGCGCTGGATCATTTCCTCGACCATATCATAAACATCCTTTGTGCCGTTCGGATAGTTGCTGCACCCTACAAAAGCGATAACTCCAGGGGTTGTTCCAAGAACTAGGTTTCGCCCTTCTTCGCGTATTTCAGGATCTCCGATTTGTCCTCGTCCGATCCTTATTTTTCCTTTTTCTTCCCATATCACACGCTGGGATGCTTTCTCTATGACGTTTAATATAGGGATTTTTACAGGACAGCTGTAATCACAGCGCCCACAGCCTATGCATTTATCGTGAAGTTCCTCGAATTTTGTAAGGTCGCCTGTCGTTGCCGCTACCATAGCGTCAGATATTGGAAGACTCTCAGGACAGTCCTTTGTGCACTGGAGACATTGTGTGCATTTTGACACAAGTTTCTTCATCTCTTCTTCAGTTGGAAGCGCAGTGTAACCTTTTGCTTTTCTTATGGGCCCCATCTTCATGGCCAGTTTTGGTACAAGCTCGCCTATCTTTTCAAAATCCAGAAGTAAGACCCCTGCCTGTTTGCCGCTTACAAGGTCTTCTATGATATCATCTACATTGTCTTTTGACCTGTCAGGCAGCCCGTATGTGATCTTTTCACTTGTTGCAATGACCGGGATATGGAGTTTCTGGGCTTCTTTCAGGATGTCGGCTCTTACGCACTGCTCGTCTGTCACGAGAACATCTGGAATGCCTGAGCGGATATATTTTAATTCCTTGGTCATGGGGCCGACGATCTTTGCTGTCCGTTTATACCGGGTCATGTCATGGGCTGTGCAGCAAAGTCCTGCGATCTCGATCTTGTCGAACAGGTTATTCGCATCCATGTTATCAAGGATGTAAGCAGGTGCGGCAATATTATGCCCGACGCATACTACGACAGGTTTCTTGGGATCAAGAATTCCCATCCCTATCTCTATGACAGGTGCATTTTCATCGGATTTAGGAAATCCCAGGCATGATATCTGGATGATATCCGAGACTTCCATGCCAAGAAGATCAAGCATCCCTGCATGAAGAGATTTTGATTCAAAGTCGCGTGATGCTCCTTCCTGGCCTGTGTTGGTGGTGGCCATGAGCTGGGTTAATTGTTCTTCGACATAGTCAAGAACAGGGATGAAATCGCCAATGGTCTTTGGCGTGATACCCATTACGGTCTCGGTGATGGGGGCCTGCAGGTTGCTTGGGCCTACATCAATTTTAAAGTCTGCCCCGTATTTCTTTATAAGATAATTTAAAAGATGCCTTCCATGAGCAGAATGACATGCAGCACCCTGGATAGTTGTCGTGAGCGCCTCGCGGGATGATTGTCCCTCAAGGTCTATACCGCATGCTCCTTCTTTATTTCCAGTGAGGTCGCATTTTCCATAGGTACACATATCACACGTGTCGCCTGTCGGTGTGTAAACAGCATTATACCGGTCAAGGATGCGATGGTCCCAGCTTCGAAGGCTTATTATCTCAGGTCTTGGTGTTGGTCCTTCCGCTATTTGTTCTTCACCTGCGCCTACTTTACCTATGTTTATCTGGACGTTCTCCAATCCTTCAATTACGAAACTACCTTTTTTTGTTATCATTTATTATCTCCGATTTTTTAACAATTGCATGGATGATCCGATTACCTCTCCTCACTTCTTTGTAGTATTTAATTATTCCAGTTCTATTTAATATTTTTTGATGAGAATGGATGATTCATAAATTCACATAAATGTACTTAAAAGTTTTCATGTTTTATCATTATAATACATTATATTTACAGTATATTTTAGATACAATAGTGTTATAATATGAAAAAAAGCAATTAGCAGTGCCTTATGAATATTCACTTTAAGAATACAAGAATAAAAATAACCCCGGAGGTTTATGAACCTGCTGAGGACTCATTTCTCCTTGCAGAAGCTGCCCTGCCCCGGATATTAGATTCAAACAGGATCCTGGAAATAGGATGTGGAAGCGGCTTGATCAGCGCGGTCATCAAGAACAATACAAAGGCACAGATCATCGGGATTGATATTAATCCGCATGCTGTGAAATGCACAAAAGATAATGGCGTAGATGCAATACGGGGAGACCTGTTAAGTTGCGTTAAAGGGAAATTTGACCTGATAATTTTTAACCCGCCATATCTTCCGACGAATGATGAAGAAAGAACAGATGATTGGATAAATGCTGCGCTGGATGGCGGAAATAACGGGCGCAAGATCATTGATCGGTTCCTTTTGAAAGCCAGGGAACATCTTGTAGATAATGGACGAATCCTGTTACTGGTATCATCCTTTACGGATATAGAAGAAGTAAAATCAAAAATGTTATCACTAGGTTATTTTGTTGAAGAGATCTGCAAAGAAAGATATAATTTTGAAGAACTCCTGGTCATAGCCGGAACTATGGTAAAGAAGTGAATTTAAACCGTTACGGATCTAAACTTCAATCTCTGCAAATCGGTCTATGTCTGTCCTGTGGCCCCAGATATCTCCAATGACTAGTTTTATATTCTTCATTTTTAAAAGTGTTTTTGTCGTGTTTGAAATTGTTTTCTGGTAAGACGATGGTAGCTGTATTCGTTTTAACTTTGTTGCTTTTGATACAAGCTCAAATATGTTTTTTTCAGATGGCCTGAAACAAAAATGCACATTTTCTTCTTTTCCTTCAATATCCTTAAGGTCCTCTTCGGAGCCAATGATTCTGAAAACAACTTTCATAATATTCTTTATGGTGATTCTTACTATTTATATTTTTTACTTTTGATTCTGGAACTTTTTTTCACACCAACAACTGACACAAAGCGGTGATATTTAAATAAAATCCTCACGTAAACAGAATATAAATGAGCAAAATATTTGAAATCACCCATCGCGACTCAGCAGCAAGGATCGGCAAACTTACCCTCGAAAAGGAAATTTCGACACCAGCAATAATAGATCTTCATGATATTGAATGCCAGATTGTCGATCCCGGATCCCCATGGAAAAACACTATATATATGGGACCTGATACAAAAAAAATTGTAATTTTGCCTCACATATCACTGCCGCTTCAAACAAGAGAAGAGATAGTAAAAGACTTCAATAGGACAAATGATAAAACTGAGTGGCTGCATACCGGTCTTGTCATTCATCCTTTCACGAATGAGTACCCGGAATCGGAACTCTACGTCCTTGGCGCGGCAAAACAGCTTGAGAACCGGCCAAGGGAAGTGGTTGATTCAATAATACGCCTGAAAGAAAACACCCGCGCAGATTCGCTGCTTTATGCACCCGCACTTGCAACTCCAGAGAACCTGGCGATGCTTCTCTATCTTGGTGTTGATCTTGTCGATGGAACCCTGCCTATGATCAAAGGATACCAGGATATTTATCTTACAAATTCTGGAGAATTCCATCTTGACAGGATGCATGAATTCCCATGTGCATGTCCCATATGCACTTCGATAACACCCCCGGATCTACTGAAATTGCCAAAAAAAGAGCGAGCAGGATTGCTTGCAAAGCATAATTCCAGCAAACTTGGAGAGGAACTCCGGGTAGTCCGCGAGCAAATAAGGACTGGAAGCCTTCGTGAGTATGTTGAGCGCCAGTGCAGGGCTCGCCCCTGGCTTACAGCAGCGCTTCGCCTTATGGATGCCCAGTATGATTTTCTTGATAAAAGAACTCCGGTCTTAAGATCAAATACATTATATGCAAATACATCAGAATCACTAAGCAGAGTGGAGATTAAAAGATTCGAACAGCGCATACTGGATCGCTATACTGCACCTGATCTTGATACGCTGGTACTTTTGCCATGTTCTGCGAAAAAGCCGTATTCGATATCGCTTTCGCACCAAAAATTCATCAATGCCCTTGGAAAATACCGAAGGTTCGTCCATGAAGTGATCATTACTTCGCCGATGGGAGTTGTCCCGCGCGAGCTTGAATTAACATATCCTGCAGCGCATTATGACACCCCTGTGACAGGCCACTGGGACCTTGATGAGAAAGCCTGGGTGGGCGGGTGCCTGCGCCGGTATCTCCAGAAGAATAATTATAAAAATATTATTGCCCATGTCCACGGGGCATACAAAGAAATATGCGAATCAGTAGCAAGTGAGCTTGGGCTTGAGTTCATTTATACTGCAGACCAGGGAGTCACTTCTTATGAATCTCTCGATATGCTAAGAAATACTGTTTCTGGTTTTGAAAGTACAAAAAAACGAACATCTGAGCAGGGAAAACTGGATATGATGCGCTCAATCGCTGATTACCAGTTCGGGAAAGGGACTGGAAATATCCTTGTTCCAGATGACGCGATGATTAAGGCGCCATTTCCCAAATTCCAGTTATTTGCAGGAAGACAGCAGCTTGCAACATTGATCCCCCAGTATGGAACTCTTGCCGTTTCTGTTGATGGGGCGATAAGACTCAGGGATCATCCTTTTTATAAAGTAAAGATCGGGGATTTCAATCCCCATAGCAGCATCCTGGCGCCTGGAATTCTCGACGCAGACCCCCAGATCCGCCCGGGTGATGAGGTGATCGTTGAAGGTGAGAAATTCGTAGGCGTGGGGCGATCCCTCATGAGCGGATGGGAAATGAAACAATGTGGGAAAGGCATGGCTGTGGAATTGAGGCATTCGAAAAAATAGGTACAATACTTCAAAAAAAAGACATAAGCGACAGGTTACACGCCTGTCGCAAAACATATTTACTGTTTTCGTCTCATCCTGTATGCTACGGCTGTCCCAAGCAACCCGATCATAACTTCAAATCCGGGCGTTTTCGGTGTTGCTGAAACTTCGGTTTTTGTAACTTCAGGAGTTGTCGTGGATGTCGATCCAGGAGTAGCTGTAGATGTTATATTATCTTCAACAACGATATCGACCTGCCTCTCGGAGAAATTCGCGATATACATTACTGCTTGCATGCGGTTCTTTCCCATCATGTTGAGCCAGAATGATGATTCAGTTGCATCGTATAACTCCTGTTCGCTCATGACCTGTCTTAAGGACTTATTATCAAGATACAGGCGTATCATTTGCCTTTCATTCCACATCATCGAAGTATTGTCAATATCCATCATAATGAATTTACCTGAATGATCCTGTGAATTTATCGTCATTCTCATCCGGTCTCTTTCAATTGACCGGATCATGACATTTATATCTTCAGAATAATTGACGATCGAAGATTTATCCTGCATTCCAACAGAAATCTCAGCTCCAGCCCTGTTCTTCATCATTTCCCCCATGAATTTGCGATTCAGTACTGGAACATTAACCGGTGCTGCCCGGAAAATAATATTACCTTTCGTTGCCTCGATCCTGATCTCCCTTGCGGCAATATTTATAGATGTGGCATTTCCAGCTACTATAAATGCCGTGATATTATCTGCCGAAATATTGATGAGCTTATCTTCTTTTGTTGCAGTAACACCCTGGGCGAGAGTAAATATCAGGGAAGTTGTCGAAATTGTATTTATATTGATCACTGCTGATGGATTATCATGTAATTGTATTACCACAGAACGATCTTTGTTGGTAATTCTTGTCAGTGACCCCATTGTCGCTGATTCCTTGAAATTAAAGCCTGAAACATTTATGTAATCAAAGATAGTTGATCCTGAAATGCCATAATTCAAAACAGCGCCAGTAGAATTATCAACCGAAAATGTAACATAATTCCCGAAGCTTCTGCCTTCACTATGCATGAATCCCATCCCCACCATGCCACCTTTTTCCCGTATATCTTTGCCTTCGTTCATCATTTCTTTGGCTTTCCCGCGCATCATATCTTCACCGATCTTGCCGTCCCCCATCTGACCGAGAACTGGTAAAGACATCAAGGAGAATGCAAGAGCTATTGCAATTGATTTTAGTATAATGTTCATATTTGTCCAAACCTCCTTCGTAAATATTAGATTTGCCATACTATAACCTTTGTGAAACCGAATCCAACAATAAAATTTAAGTCATATGGTAATAATTATAATAATATATGGTCGCGAAAAACAAAACCCCCAATACATTAAAGACCTTAATTATGTTAATTGCAAAAAACAACGGGGTTACTATTTCTGATATTACAAAAAAGAAAAAAATGAGCTATAAAAATCTTGACATCCTGAATAAAAGTGGAATACTTGCTTTTGAGCGTTCAATGGAAAGCAGTGATAACAAGATAAATCTAATTAAATTCAAGAAAGACCTTGCAACTTTCCAGAAGATCATCCAGATCCTTGATAAAAAAGAATTAGTAAAATTGATGAGCACAAAATATTACCAGGATAATTTAAAGTTATATTGTGAAGAATTAGTCGCATCCCTTGGCGATTTCGATGGAAAATCACCCCTTGACCGCGACTATCTTGAGTATTCCCTGGGTAATTCTCCATCAACGGTCAATTTCTTTTTCCTCGAGAATGATAAGAGATCACTTGAATCATTTTATCATAAGGGTGTTTTTTTGGCGATCGAAAATACCTCTGATAAGGTCAGGAAGGATATGGTCGAGAAATATAATATGTATTTTATCTGGGAAAATATCATTTTTGAAAAGATCCATGAAGACCTCCAGAACAAGAACCTTTTAAAGGAAAACAACTACTACAATGGTTATCTGCCTGTTACCAAGAAGAAACTGGAAAAGCTCATGGAATATAGAAGCTCTATTAAGAAGAAGGATGAAATATCCTTTTTTGATGAGATCTTGGGCCTCCTGCGTTTGAAGGAGCTCAGGGAAACATATTGAATCAGCATGATATGACCTTATAAATAAACTGTACCTGGTTTCAAAAAGTCGCAGAAATTATTTATACACGATGAGTTCTTATGACCTTACGGTGTTTACTATAGATTATTTAGTATAACAGGCGGTTGAAGAATGAGAAAAAGTAATATTTTATCGAGGGGATAAAAACATGGCAATCAAGAGATATTTACAAGGAATAGCGATAGTAGCTTTATTGATGATGGGTACTGTTCTGATCGTTATGGCGGCAGGACCGTCCATAACTTTTGTTTCTCCGACACCGGATAATGGCACAATTAGTTCCGATTTTATTAATGTAAGCGTAACATTAAGTCCGTCCGGAGGAGCAGCATGGTTAAATTGGAATGGTACTTTTGAATCAATGACTGGAACAGGAACACAATTTTATAAAAATAAGTCTGGATTAATGAATCAGATATATACATTTTATGTTAATGCAAGTGATGTCAACGGCACAAATTGGACCACATCAAATACAAGAGTTGTAACAGTCAATGTTCCATCCTCTCTAAATCCCCCTGGTCTTTCAAATCCCAACCCCTCACCTACTGTAAATTCAATTTTTGGTTTTTCACAAAATTTTAATATCACAGTGAATCAAACTGCCAACGTAAGCTGGAAAATAAATAGTATTGAAGTTCAAAATATTTCAGTTTCTGCGGGAGCAAAATCTGATTATATATCAAATGCTTCACAAGCTATAGGAAATAATTATGCGGTCACAGCAACGGCTTATAATGTCAATGGAACCTCTGCTTCAACAACATGGACTTGGAATGTCCTCCCATCCCAGGGGCCTTCTGCTGTCTCTGTTGTCACCTCAATGGTAGGCGCAACATGGATTAATTGGACTTGGACCAATCCTACTGATAATTTCAATTATACTATAGTAAAAATAAATACCACATTTCAAACGAACACATCAAATAATTATTTCAATTATACACAATTTAGTCCAGGATCTTTAAATAATATATCCCTTCAAACGGTTGATACTTCAGGAATTATAAACTCAACTATTATCCAAAACTCAGTCCATACTTATAACACTCCAGCTGGACCCAATATAAATGTAAATTATAACAATGTAAACGTGACTTTTTTAAGTATTGTTACTGAAGGAAACACCAGCATAAGTATAGTACCGAGTGCAGGAGGATCGCTTACATTTACAAAAGCTGGATCATTTTATAATATTTCATCCACTGCAGTACCTGTGCCTGGCGGAAATATAAGTATTGAAATACCCTATGAATCAACGGGAATAAATGAAAGTAATATAAACCTATATCATTGGAATGGAGTGTCATGGGATGATGTTACAACTTCAGTAGATACTGTTTCCAATAAAGTCAAAGGAAATGTAACCGGGTTATCACCATTCGTTGCAGGAGTACCTCCAGTACCTGTAATTTCAAATCCAAATAATGCATCAGTAATTACAATAGTAAATAAAGCAGCAACTTTTAATATATCAACTGACTCGACAACTAACATTGTATGGTATCTTGATAATAATACTGCACAAACTAATAATTCTATAGTTCCAGGCGCAATCGTTACTTATACGGTTTCGGCAGCCAAAGGGTCGCATAATGTAACAGTGATTGCTACTAATACTACCACTTTTTCCAGCAGTTCTGTAAGTTGGAGTCTTGGTGTGCATTCAAGCACCTTCTCCACAGGCAACCGAATCTGGGATGGCAGCAAACAAGATGATTTCGCTCTAACATATTATTGGACACCCATGAGTTTTTCAGGGTTCTATTATAATGCAAAAGACAATGTGGGTAATGAGAACATAAAAATAACGGTTGGGAGTTATGATGCAAGAACGATCTCCAAGAGTAATCTTGTCTACACAACATCCCCCCAGGAAGTAAGCTTTACTTACTCTCCATTCGGAAAATATCAGGTCATTGGCTTTATGGCGGAGAAATATTTCGCGGGTTACAATGCAAATACCTCATCAGCAAAAACCCATCCTACCGCAACATTTGATGGAAAAAGCGCAGTCGGCCAGGGGCAGCTTCATAAGGTGCTGATAGATGATGATACCAAACGAACAATATCTGTTGGTGGCACGATCGCTCTTAAGGAAGGTTATGTCCTGAAGGCAACAGACATTGATCTCAATGCCAGGACAATGCTACTTTCACTTATGAAAGATGGGAGTGAAGTTGATGTCGCACCTCTGGCAGCTGATGAAACATATGTTTATTCTAAGAGGGTTGGCGGTGTTGAAGATCTCCCCCTTATATTGGTGAGGTTTGAAAACGTATTCTCAGGAAATGAACTCCAGGTCGCATTCATGAAAGGATTGTTCCAGATATCAGAGAACCCAACGATCATCCAGAACGGTAACATGTTCCGCAATATGGAGATCACTCAGGTCAGCGACACCCTTATAGAAATGAAAAACAGCAACAATATCGGCCTTTCAAAGGGAGCGACCGTAGATATAATGGGAGATGTTAAGATCCTCGTTGCAAACAACGTTGATTCAGCGCTCAGGTTTGCTCTTTCGGTTGAAAAGATGGGAGATTATGAAGTCAGAAGCACAGTTTACAGGAGCGATGATGCTTCTGCGATCCGTGAATGGACCCCTTATAATTTTGGGATGAACATTGGAAAAACAAGCCTCGGGTTCTTTTATGATCTTGATGATGGAGTTGGCAGTGAAAAACTGACTCTCCTCAATCCCGTAAGTGGACGAAGCATACCTGACCAGGGACTTACATACTCCACAACCCCCGTGTCTGTAAAGTTCATTTATACAGGGTTTGGAAAATACCAGGTTATCGGATTCATGGCCGATAAGTATTTTGCAGGATATACGTCCGAAACAAAACCAGCCGTTACCCGCCCAACTACTGATTTTGCAGGAAAAAGCGCAATTTCAAACGGTGCACTGCATAAAGTTCTTATCGATGACGATACAAAACGGACAATATCGGTCGGGGGTACAATTGCTCTTAAAGATGGTTATGTTATAAAAGCAACTGATATTGACCTCAATGCAAGGACAATGCTTATTTCACTCCTGAAGGACGGCTCTGAAGTAGATTTGAGCCCCCTCACAGCTGGAGAAACGTATGTCTATACAAAGACCGTTGGCGGCACTGAAAACTTGCCAGTTATCATGGTCAGGTTTGAAAATGTGTTCTCCGGACAAGAATTGCAGGTGGCGTTCCTGAAAGGAATATTCCAGATATCTGATTCACCCACTGTTGTCCAGGTAGCTAACCAATTCGGAAAGATGGAAGTCAGAAGCGTTTCAGGATCCGGGATAACTATGAGCAATGATGGCAGTATCGGTCTTGACAGGAATAAAAATGAGGTTCTTATGGGCAACCTCAGGCTGAAAGTGGCAGACACATCTGCAGCCACCAGGTTCTATTTCGCCGTCGATGTGACACCCGAGATGATCGTCAACCAGCTTGTGATCGAAGCTCCTGCAAAAGCAATGGCGGGAGATATGATCAAGATCAAAATAACAGCAGGCGGAGCAGGAATGGATAATGCCACTGTTAATATTGGCACCGATAGTGCAACTACTGGTCAAAACGGTATTCTCGAATATACTATTCCCAAAGAACTCAAAGGCACTTACACTATTACCGTCTCAAAGACAGGTTATGAAAAAGCCACACAGAATCTCGACATCGAGAAATACGTGGATTACAGGCTCAGCCTTGATGCTCCATCACAATCAAACCAATATGAAACTATTACCCTCAAAGTACTGTATAATGGAACAGCCATGAGCGGGGCTTCAGTGAAATTTGATAATACGACAATTGGAACAAGTGACAGCAATGGCGAAATTACCTATCGACTGGAAGCAAGTGGCACGCATAGTATCTCTGCGTCTAAGACAGGGTACATAAGTGTTGCAAGAGACATAGATATAAGAGCGCCTTATTCAGAATTCAAGGCTCTTGATATCAATATCACTCCCAATCCGGGTCTAGCAGGGGAAGCTTACCTTGTAAGATCAAATATAACCAACGTTGGCACAATCGGTGAATCAACGCAGGTCGAACTCATTGTGAATGGTACCGTAGTTGATAATAAAACAGTCACTATCGCACCTAAGGAAAAGATGGAGGTAAATTTCACCAGGATAGAAGCCATGGCGGGTAATGTAACTGTTGAGATCATGGGACAGAGCATCTTATATGAAGCAAAGGAGAATCCCACGAATTACCTGTTGATCGGAGCTATCATAACAGGCATTGGAGCAGTTATTATCTATGTTCTAACTTCAAAAGGATTGTTGAGTATTGAAATACTTAAGGAAAAATCCATGTTGTTAAAAGATGCAGCCAATGAGCAGGCACACAAAATAAGCAAGTTGTTCAAGAAGTAATGGATGAAAAAAACCACACATATCGCAGAGGACTCAGAGAGAAATTACACCTCTGAGATCTCTGTGCAATCTGTGGTTGAAAATCCTTGCCTGAATAATTTATTTAAGATCAAACAAAATTCCTCCGAACCAGGAAAAAAGATCGATTTTTTCATCACTTCAGACGCATTCCCTTCCATTTCCATTACCGGGAACTCTTGTTCTCTAGAGTGCCAGCACTGCAAAGGCATTTTGCTTGCGCGTCTCATCCTTGCAAACACATGCGAAGAGCTTGAAAAGAAAGCACTGGCACTCCATGCGCAAGGGGCAAAAGGCATACTTCTGACAGGGGGTTGCGATGATCGAGGAAGAGTGCCCATCAAGAACATGATCCCTGCGATAAAAAAGCTCAGGGAGAAAACAGACTTGATCATTATTGGGCATACTGGTTTTATATCTCTTGAAGAAGCGGGATCATTAAAGGACAGCGGACTTTTCGGCATCGGTTTTGATGTAATGGGAGATATGAATGCAGTAAAAGAAGTTTACGGACTTGAGGTGTCAGAAAAAGATTATATTGATAGCCTTCGTGCCATTTCAGATTCTGGACTTCAGGTTTTCCCCCATGTGTGCGTTGGCATCCATTTCGGAAAATTGGGAGGAGAATTTCGGGCACTTGAAATGATCAGTTCGATAAACCCAACTACCGTCATAATAACTGGATTGATGCCTGTCCCAGGAACTCCCATGGAGCATATCAAGCCGCAGCTATATGATTTTGAAACAGTCATCAAAAAGGCGATAGATATGTTCCCGCAAACGCAAATCGTACTTGGATGTGCCCATTCAAGCGGAAAAGACAGGGAAGCGATCGAAAGAATAGCGCTTCTTTGCGGTGTTTCCGGGATCGCATCTCCCACTATTGGAACTATCAGGTTCGCAGGCAAGAATGGATATGAGATTAATTATTATGGGACATGCTGCGGATTGATCCCGGATAATAAAACACGGATCGATCTGAAGATATAAAAGTAAAACTTTTACATCATCATTCCAGGTGGCATCCCGCCCATACCGGGCATGCCTCCCATTCCAGCCATTCCACCCATGCCTGCTCCCATATCCATTCCACTGCCAGCGGCTGCGGCAAGTACATCGTCTATACGCAGGATCATGATCGCAGTTTCTGTGGCCGAATTTATTGCCTGGGTTTTTACGCGAAGTGGCTCAACGACCCCATTCTTCCACATATCCTCGACGATCCCTTCATAAACATTAAGCCCGGCATCCTTGTTACCTTTCTCATGGCTGCTTCTAAGTTCCACAAGCTTATCAATAGGATCAAGACCCGCATTTTCTGCAAGTGTCCTGGGAATAATTTCAAGAGCTTCTGCGAACTTCATGACTGCAAGCTGTTCCCTGCCGGTAAGCGTCGAACCGAATTCTCGCAACCTTAAGGAAAGTTCGATCTCAGGTGAACCCGCGCCTGCGACCATCTTTCCATCTTCGATCATAACCCCAACTACTCTTAATGCATCCTCAAGAGCGCGTGCTGTACTCTCAACCACCTGCTCGGTGCCGCCGCGGACAAGTATTGACACTGCTTTTGGATTGCTGCACTCAGTAATGTAGATCATCTTATCTTCGCCGCTTCCCTTAAGTTCAACAAGCCCTGCCTGTCCGATATCTGACGCCTCAAAATCATCAAGACTTGTGATCAGGTTCGCGCCGACTGCCCTTGCTACTTTTTCTATGTCTTTCTTTTCTACGCGTTCAACTGCAAGGATGTTGGCTTTGGATAGGAAATATTGTGCTATATCCTCAATACCAAGCTGGCATAATACAACGTTCGCCCCTGTAGCTGCGATCCTGTTGACGATGTCATGGACTATCTGCTCTTCCTGGTCAAGGAATTTTGAAAGCTCATCCGGCGATGAAACATCAAGTTCCGCCTCAAGCTCCATCTTGCTAAATTCAATTGGTCTTGTGATAAGTGCTATCTTTGCATTGACGATCCTTTCTGGCATATTGGACTGTGCCTTATTTTTGTTGAGAATGATACCTTTTATCAATTCACTTTCATCCACACTATGACCAATTTTTTTCTCGATCTTAATATAATCGATATCCACGATCTTCTTTCCGTCCTCTTCATCAACTATAGATCTGATGGCAGAAACCGCGATCTGTGAAAGCATGTCTTTTGTACCTTCTGCCCCCTTTCCGGTTAACGCTGTCTTTGCAATATTAAGCAGCGCCTCTTCATCATTTTCTGAAATTTCATGTGTGATATCTTCCAGAAGCTCGATGGCCTTATCGGCTGCTAACCTGTAACCTGAAGCGATGATCGTGGGATGGACATCCAGTTCGATCAATTCCCCTGCCCGATCCAGCAATTCCCCGGTAAGAACAGCCACAGTGGTCGTTCCATCTCCCACTTCATCGTCCTGGGTCTTTGCCACCTCAACAAGCATCTTGGCCGCAGGATGCTCTATTTCCATTTCCCGAAGAATGGTGACGCCATCATTTGTAACGATGACATCCCCGGTCGCGCTTACCAGCATCTTGTCCATGCCCTTTGGTCCAAGCGTGGTTCTAACGGCATCTGCTATGGCTTTTGCCGCCATGATATTATTCCTGCGGGCTTCTTTTCCGCGTGTTCTCTCTGTACCTTCTCTTAAAATTATGATTGGCTGTCCACCAAGTTGTGCTGACATAGATAATTATCCTCCTGAGATGATTTTGGCAAATCAATGTTTGAAGTTCTATATAAGCATAACGGTTGGACTTTTCTGATAATCTATTTATGCAAACACGTTCCTGTTATAATGGGAGGTTGCACACTGGGAAAATGCAACAAAAATATGCTTTACTCATTTGATGACAAAAAACCCGTTATCGCAAAAAATGCCTTTATCGCAGATACTGCCTGCATAATAGGGGATGTATCAATAGGCGAAGGATCAAATGTATGGTTCAATACCGTCATCCGGGCAGACCGGGCAACAATCAGTATCGGTAAGAATTGCAGTATCCAGGATAACGTGGTTATACATTCAGACGAAACAGATGTCCGGATAGGAGATGGAGTTATAATCGGCCATGGTTGTGTTATGCATGGACGTCTTATCGAGAACAATGCTCTTATAGGCATGAACGCGACGATCCTGCATGGTGCAAAGATCGGGGAATCTGCTATCATCGCAGCCGGAGCATTAGTGCCGCCTGGCCAGAATATACCTGCCAGAAGTGTGGTGGTTGGAGTCCCGTGCAAGCATCTGCGAATGGTTACTGATGATGATCTTAAGGTCATAGAAACAACTCACGTTAATTATGCGAAATTGACGCAGAAATACCTGGATCAAAAACGATAATTATGAGGTGATGAAATGCGAAACATCGAAATAGAAGAACTCGGGGCAACCCCCATAACCCGGCGCAAGGTCGAAGTAGTTGAACGAAAAGGACTGGGACATCCTGATTATATATGTGATTCCATAATGAACCAGGTCTCTGTCAATCTATGCAGGGAATATCTTGACAGGTTCGGGGTGATCATGCATCACAATATCGATAAGGGTATGCTTGTTGCAGGGGAAGTCAAGACTAAATTTGAAGGGGGTGTTATCCTCAAGCCCATGCGCATCATTTTTGGTGATAGGGCTACTTTTGAAATAGGAGATGAAACTGTTGACGTTAATACAATAGCGATAGATTCCGCAAAACAATGGATTAATGAAAACCTTCGATTTGTAAATAGCGATTCTATCAATTATCAGGTTGAGATCGCCAGGGGTTCTGCTGAAATTACAGATATTTTCAAGAGAAAAGATTCCATACTGGGCGCTAACGATACTTCGGCTGCTGTTGGATATGCGCCAATGACACCCACCGAATCCCTGGTGCTTGAAACCGAACGATTTTTGAATTCCAGGGATTTTAAGAAACGTTTTCCTGAATCCGGTGAAGATATCAAGGTCATGGGATTGCGTGAACAAAATAATCTCACCCTTACGATCGCTGATCCACTGATAGACAGGTTCATCGGGTCAGAAAGTGAGTATTTCAGGAAAAAGGATGAATTAACAGAAGAGATAAAAAATTATGTTATTGAAAGAACTGAGTTTGAACCTTCGATCTTCCTGAACACGCTTGACAGGCAGGGGCGGGGCATGGGTGGGATATACCTAACAGTGACAGGAACTTCTGCTGAGGATGCAGATTCAGGACAGGTCGGACGCGGAAACCGGGTGAATGGTATCATTCCGCTGAACCGGCCAGTAAGCAGTGAGGCCGCAGCCGGGAAAAATCCGGTAAGCCATGTAGGCAAGATCTACAATGTGTTGAGCCACAGGATCGCAAAAGAAATATATTTCAATGTCCCTGACATCAAAGAGGTCTATGTGTGGCTATTGAGCCAGATAGGTGAGCCCATAGACCAGCCAAAGATAGCTGCGGCACAGGTCATCATGGAGCGGGGTTCACTTGAAAGCATTGAAAAAGAAGTGAGTGATGTTATTGATCGGGAGCTTTCGAATATCCAGGAGTTCTGCATGGAGCTGGCGTATGGGAAGATACCTGTTTGCTGATTATCAGTCTTTTAATCCAGTCGTTTTCCCGGGAAGCCTCTTCTCGATCATTTCAAGAAGCGCGTCATAATCCCCTTCTGCAAGCGAGCGCACATCTTCTTCACCCTTTTTGATAAGGTCAATGAGATAGAGAAGTTCATCATCCGTCAACTTGTTCACCCTGTTAGCAAAATCTTCGGGAGACTCTGATAACTTATGCGAAACAGGAAGCAGGACGAACTTATAATCGTGCCCGGGCGCAGGACCTGTTGCGCCCTGGAATTCCGGGGCGATCTTTGCGAGGATCTTTTTGTCAAGGTCTGAGAGTGTTCTCATAGTTTTTCGTATAGGAGTGATATGACATATATTCTTCCACTATGAGGTTTTGCGTTGCATGTATATTACACAAATCACTCCTATTGCTGTCGCAATTTCAAATCCGGACATTCCTTTTGTGGGTATTTTGGTTGGTGTAGATATTGGTTTTGCCGGTGTCGCTGTTACTGCATCAGCATATATTGGCCCTGATTTCTCTTCTTTTAATCCAATGATCGCAAAAGATGAAAATGTTTGGGTCTTCGCCTCAAAATAAGTATCTGTATCATCCTTTGCACTCTCTGAAGTTTCAAGCTTAATCCATTGACTTCCATCCCATTTTACCAGCGCGATATCGCTTCTGGAAATACTATTTGAGTTCATCCACTCATTATCCACCCTGAATTTTATCCGAGCCATTTTGATGTTTTTTGGCGTGGCATAACCCGACGTTCCCACCCATATGTTGGTATTCTTATAAACAAGCCCTTCAGGCGCTATTTTCACGAGAGTTGAAGTATTTTTCAATACTTCGATCGATGCTGTGATTATGCCAATGCTGGTGTTGCCGGTTATGTTGACGAACATTACCGGATTCTTCGAATGAGTGAATCTGTACGATGTAAGGGCATCCTTTGAGATCTGCATATCATATTTCTCGATCACTTCAATGTTCGTATAATTTTCACCAGAAGCACCGCCACCGCCGCCACCTCCCCCACTGCCGCCACCTGATGAAACTGTTTGTGATGGCACTGGATAACTGCCAACTACACCAAATGTACTCAGGTGTGAAATGTTTGCCCAGACGTAACCGGCATAACCATTTATGTCAGCAGTCGCTACCCCTGCGGCGTGCACCCATGCCGGGGATCCTGATACAAGGTTTTGCCAGGACCCTGAGGTCTCATTATACCAGGATAATTTTAGAGTGCCCTCATCCAGGCCATTCAGTTCAGCGCTTGTGTAATATAATTTTATTATGATCCAGCCTGATGAGGTTAAATTATTCTCCAAATCTCTGCTGGCATTTATTTTGATGTATTTTCCAAGTGGGATTAGTGAAAATGTTTGATTTATTTCAGGAGGGATGGAGTTGCTAAGTGTGATTTTAATAGTTCCGCCCGTTGTATCATTTGATGTAAATAAGTCAAGAGTTGTATTTGCTTTTTCCCTGGCATCTATTTGCGTAACATTGTTTGCCGTTGTGTTTACTGAATTATTTACATAAGGTGGCATTGTTGTTACAAACCAGGTTTTCTCGGTATTGTTAATGTTGCCTGCAGAGTCGCTTGCAAGAATTGTAATATTATATCTTCCATATTCTGTTGTGTTGTTAAAATTCATATAGAATCTTGACGAATTGGTATTATTCATCTGAAATGTTTCAATTAACTTGGAAGGATGGGTTATCAAAATATTCACTCTGTCCAATGAAATATTATCATTCACTTTTACTGATATATTAACAGACTGGTTCAAGAGAAGAGTAGATGCAGACGTATTCAGTTCCAATACTATTGGTTTTGTAGAATCCAGAGTAATATTATCACTAACTGCAGAAGACTCGATCGTCCCTATTCTGGTTTTGAAATAAACTGTTTTTAATCCGTCCCCACCACTCAATACCCATGATTTTATGTTTTTGAAGGGTCCCCATTGCGTCCAATTGGAGGATTCATTCTTAAGACTCATTTCCAGGGCACCTGTTCCCAAAAGAGTCAGGCCGACCGATGTAGAGTTTGTATAAATATCTCCCTGATTTATGAAAACATAAGGGGTGTGAAGTAACTGATTTGTGTAAGTTATATAAAAATCTATTTTTGGATAGAACCTCAAAATATCATTGTCAGCTACCTTAAATTTTATATTTCCCATTAATGTTGTTTCTGTATTCTTTGAGAGCCCGATACTTCCATTGTTACGCAATTCTATGCTATTACTTGAAACACTGGTAACTTCCATAATATCAAACCGATTCCCAGTGGTTATATCTATGGGATTCTCAGATATCTGGAAAATCCCTTTCAGGAAAGCGACCTGAAGTCCCTGTCCTGAGAAGACGTTTTCAAACCTTACAATGATAAGAGGAAGAGCCTCGACTCCTCCGACCGTCTTTGAATATACATATGTTTCATCTGCTGACAGAGGCGAAATATCAACTTCAGTCCCATCCTTCAGCAGAGACAGTAATATCGTCCTTGCATTAAGATCAATACCTTTTAAAAGCAGGACATAACCTTCCTGGAGTGCGACCGTGCCGCCAACAGATAGTGTCCGCTTGGTATTATCATCCATCAGTACTTTGTGAAGCTGTCCCTGAGCCAATGCGCTAATCCCGCTGAAATCTGTGGTCGGACGAGTATTTGCACTATTTGTATTGGAATTATAACCAGCAAAATACTTCTCAGCCATAAAACCAATAACCTGATACTTCCCAAAATTGGAGTAAACAAAACTGACCTCCTGCGGAGATGTCGAGTAAATTATGCCATTATCGGGTATGTTCCTGTTATTAACTGGCGAAAGAAATGTGAGTCTTTCACTGCCCACGTCATCGTCGATATCATAGTAGAATCCCGCAAATGTCTGGGCATCCCATGAAGGTGTTACGGTCGAATCGGCAGCTTGTCCTCTTATTTCATATAAACCAGGGATAGTGTGTTCAACAAATGGGTAGAGTCTAATACCTGAAGAATTGTCCGCGATCCTGAATTTCATATTTCCCATAAGGGTTGTTTCCGAATTCATGGAGAGGTTTACAGGATCAACGTTCATCAGTCTAATATAATCCGACCTTGCTTCTTTTACTTCAAATACCCCGACTCTATCAGCAACATTGATTTCTTCAGCACTATTTTCATCTATAAGCCATGCATATTTGAACTGTACCATGTCTGATGTTGCTCCTGAGAATACCGTGTCAACATATATAGTAAAAAGAAGCGAATTTATTTCCCCCAAAACGGTCTTCGTCTTACTATAGACGGCTTTATTTTTATAAGCTATAGATGAAGATTGTGGGGCTTGCCCTAATCCTTCATCTATAACCGTCCCATTATTCTTCAACGTGAACCATACCTGTCTTGGTGTTGTTCTAGCATCTATGGCATTAATGGTCAGTTCATAGCCAGAGCCAATAGTCCATGTTTCCCCTGTTGTAAGGGTCTTCTTGTCTTCTGCACCCATCTCGAAAGCAAGTTTGGCGAGCTTATTAGCTTTTCCATTTATAGCGATCCATTTTTCAGCTTGCCATCCTACAAGCTGGTAATTTGTAACACCCGTTCCGGATATATTCATTATTTCCACACCCTCCTTTTCATTTGCTTTGAATTGTACCCATGCTTTTGTAGTGGTGTATTCAAGCTGATTTTGACCCATTGACCTTGTCATAGCATAAGCACCAAGAGGCTGGATGAATTTCAGTGATTCTGTGGATCTGTTATTATTGAGATCATAATAGAATCCCGCAAAATTATTTGCATCCCAGGCTGGTATAGAAGAGTGGTCATGAAAAACTGTTCCGCGGATCTCACATGCAATGTTGCCAGCAGGGGAAGGGGTTGTAGCAGGAACTGTTGTTGGTGTTGGCGTTGGGCCGGAGGATTGTGAATAATTTGTCACGATAGTAATTTTTGGTACATTGATCAATTCCCTGCCATCCAGTTCAGAATACTGGGTAATGTTTCTGAATTGTACAAAATCCTGGGAAGCCCCTGAAAATATATTATCCACTTCTGCATATAACACAATATTTCCGGATAAATTATAATATATATATTTATCATTATATGATACAATTTTTTCATCCTTCTGATTATCATCCTTATATATTCGAATCCATGCCTGACGAGGACTATATGTTGCTTCAGCCCCGAGAAGTGAGAGGTTATATCCCTCATCCAGCGAATAATCAGATCTGTTTATTGCTCCCGATATAAATGAATGAAAAGATTTATTCAAAAGAACGGCCCCGTTCTCTGAAAGGTCAACTTCCTTAAGTACTACAACGCTGGAATATAAGTTGTTAAAAATCCCGTCAATTTTTGAATTTAAGATCACTGATCCAGAAGAATAGTTATAGTAATGGGGGGAATAGACAATCGAGTCGTCCAGTATTGTATTGTTTTTCGAAAGTTCCAACCAGACCAGGTGTGGTGTTGCTTCTGCATTGATATCCATCATTGTAAGATTATAGCCCTCATAAAGATGCCAGCTTATTCCAGAGACGGTTGAATATTTATATGTCTGAGTTATATTATTTAACAAAGGCATTCCATTGGTTTCAGAAAATTGGGTTACTTTGGTAAGTTTAACAAAATTACCTTGCAATCCTGTGAAAATTGAATCTACTTTGCCTTCCAAAAGCTTTGAATTGTTTGTATAATTGAAAGTCTGCCCCTCTGCAAGAAAAATGTCTTCCTTAATTGCGCTATTTTTCAATAGCTCAAGCCATATCCGTCTTGGATATGCCCTTGAATCGATATCCATCATTCTAAGATCGTATCCTTCATATAATGCCCAGCTTATTCCAGAGAAATTTGCTGTCGTCATCAAATATGTTGAATTTATTTGGAGGGGAGTTCCATTGATTTCTGATTTCTGGCTTGCATTGCTCAACCTGATCAGTCTTCCCTGCGTTCCATTAAATATCAGGTCAAGGGTGACATTAAAAGTACAATTGATTGGACAATAACTGAAATTATTTCCCTCTGAAATAATACTTTCTTCAATTACATTCCCATTTTTTATCAATTGTAAATATGCCTTCTTCTGATAAGATCTGTCATCTATACCTGTAAGGTTCAGCACATAGTTCTCCTGAAGATCCCAGGATGCGATCGCTGAGGATGGAATTAAATAGGGCTGAATATAAAAATTGCCTTTTGAATAACCTTCTTTTGACGCCTCTGCGATTATTGTTCCTTTATAACTATTATTGACCCGTATCGTTATATGTCCTCCAGCATCGGTGATACCAGTTCCAATCGCTGCGCCGCTGAGGTTCACAATTGCACTGCCTACTGCGATACCATTTGAAGAAACGGTAAATGTAACGTCTGTCTGGATACCAACCGGTACTCTATCAGGAGAAGCTGTTATGTTCAATCTTTCTGCGACAACAGGATAGAATTTCAGGAAAGTAACATTGTCAAGTACTTTAAATTTGACATTTCCATTCAAGCCTATCGTTGTATTCGATGCCAGGGTCAATGTTTCCACATTAGAAAGATTAATACTCTGGGAGTTTGCCGCCCTCACTTCGAAAACTCCGAACCTTTCAGCTAATTGGATCTCATGAGTTGTACTCTCATCAATTAGCCAGGCATACTTGAATTGTACCATATCTGAAGCAGATCCTGAGAAAATATTTTCAATATAGACCGTAAACAAAAGGGCATCCATTTCTCCGATCATAGTTTTTGTTTTATAATAAACAGCATTTTGTTTTTGAGCTGCCAAAGATCCAGATGGCTCCTGACCTATTCCCTCATCAACAATTACCCCATTTTTCTTAAGAGTGAACCATACCTGTCTTGGACTTGTTCTTGCATCTATGGCATTTATTTTCAGCTCATAACCTCCACCAAGGGACCATGTTTCACCCGTGGCCATTGTTTTTCTCTCTTCATTGCCCATCTCCAGCACAAGTTTTGCCATCTTGTTTGTAAGCCCCTTTATAGCCACCCATTTTTCTCCATTCATTAACACTATAAAATAGTTATTGTTTGTCGCAACGGTCAGATTTTCATATTCAAATACTTTAAAATTGACCGGAACCCTGGTTGTATTATAGAATAATCCAGACCCCATTGGATCATTCCCGCTTTTTATTATCCTGCTTGACCCACTTAAACCAGTCTGGACAACCGCCAAACTCTCAGTCCCCAACCCACTGATATTAAAACCATCAAAATTTTTATAATCCCAGGTGAATGGCAACGTGCTTCCTGATGCTTCATCCCATATTAGATTTGCTGCATTCGCACTTCCTGAGAAAACTAATAAAATCGCAATACCGATAGTTATATTTATTTTAAATATACAATTCGTAGAATTTGACATTTTTTTGATCCACCTTGTTCCAATTAAAGAATAAGAATTGCACAGTATTAAACCTATTTGCGAAAGGATTATCCTGCCAAAAGATAGGATTACTTAAAAAGGAGATCCAGATGGAAAGATCAGTAGAAATTTCACACTTATCAAAATCATATAATGGACAAAGCGTTGTCAATGACATATCTTTTACTATCTCAAAAGGTGAGGTTTTCGGTCTCATCGGCCCCAATGGCGCTGGAAAGACAACGATCATAAGGATGCTCCTTGATATTATAAAACCAGATTCCGGACAGATACAGATATTGAACAATACCCTTTCAGGTGAACTGAAAAATAAGATCGGTTATCTCCCCGAAGATAGAGGTCTTTATAAAAAACTTACTGTCATGGAAACTCTCCTGTATCTAGGCTCGTTGAAGAACATGAGATCAAAAGATAGAGCCTCAAAGTTTCTTGATAAAATGGGAATGCTACCCCATAAAGATAAAAAGATATCTGAACTCAGCAAAGGGATGCAGCAAAAAATACAGCTTATCGCAGCGCTTATCCACGACCCTGAGTTCGTGATCCTCGATGAGCCATTTAGCGGTCTTGATCCTGTTAATATGAAACTGGTGAAGGACCTGATAATTGAACTTGGCGATCAGGGGAAAACCATACTGATAAGCACACACATGATGGACCAGGTCGAACGAATGTGCGACAGGATATTTATGATCAACAAGGGAAAAGGTGTCCTTTATGGGAGTGTAGATGAAATAAGATCCCGATATGGTAAAAACACTATTCTGCTTGATTTTGAAGGCGAGCTGAAAAATATTCCGGGTATCAGGAAAATGAACAATTCTGGTAATTATGCTGAATTGATCCTTGAACAAAGTGCTGATCCCCAGGAAGTCCTCAAGACCCTTGCAGCAATGGTGCGGGTCAATAAATTCGAGATATCTATGCCTTCACTTAATGAAATATTTATTTCAGTCGTGGAGGGAACATGAGGAAATGGAAAACGATCGCAAAGCATGAATACCTGACCAATATCAAACGAAAGGAATTTCTGTTCGTGACCTTTGGGATACCCCTGTTTTTCTTCGCGACAATGGCCTTATCATTTCTTTTTATGGGAGTTGGGACTCCCGAACCTGTGTTTAAAATAGGGTATATAGATAATACAGGATCATTTGGGAACTCGAATTTCACACTATATTCAGATGAAGAGATGGCTCGAATAGATCTTCTTGAGAATAATCTCACCCACTATTTTATCATACCTGAAAATTACACCGCCACCGGAAGAATTCTTATTTATTCTTCCCAGAAAAACTTTGCCGATAATTTCAAGATCGAGGATCAGATCAGGACTTTCCTTATGGCAAATCTCCTAAAAAATGAGCCGCCTGAAATAATTGAGAGGATAAACAGACCGATTATCAGCGAATATTTCACTCTTAATGATAAAGGTCTTAAAAATGAAGAGAACGGAATTTCAATCCTTATAGTGCCTATTGTTTTTTCACTGCTTTTCACCCTTTCCATATTTACATCTTCGGGTTTCCTCCTCCAGGGAGTGGTGGAAGAAAAAGAGAACAGGATAATAGAAGTGATCCTGTCATCAGTGTCTCATAAAGAATTGCTTCAGGGCAAGATCATCGGTCTTGGGGCGCTGGGACTTACCCAGATAGTTATTTGGCTTCTGGTCTCAGGATCACTAATATTAATCAATCCGGTTGTTTTGTCACTGGTCTTTTCCCAGATCCATATCTCAATTACAATGTTGATTCTGGCAATGGTCTATTTTGTACTGGGTTACCTGATCTTTGCAAGCATTATGGCAGGAGTCGGCGCCGTGGCAACAACATCAAGAGAAGGACAGCAAATCGCAGGGATATTTTCCCTGGCCGGGGTTTTTCCGCTTATGTTCGCACAATTCATAATTTCAACCCCCAACGAAGTCCTGGCAAAAGCATTGAGTATTTTTCCGCTGACATCGCCCACTGCAATGATAATGCGCCTCTCTGTAACAGATGTGCCTTTTCTTGAATTGTTGGTAAGCATTATTTTGCTTGCTGTTTCTGCATATCTTATCATGGAATTGTCGGTACGAATATTCAGGGCAAGCCTGCTTATGTATGGGAAAAAACCAACGATACAGGAGTTGATCAAATATGTGCGTGAGGGTTAAGGTCATTGGGAATATTTCAGCGCTCGCACCTCACAACATTAACCATAATTTTTATATACAAACTGAACAGTATGTTACTATATGGTAGGCTTCATTAACCGAAAAAATGAACTTCGCATATTAGAGGATATTTATAGCTCAAATTCATCATCCCTTGTGGTTATCTATGGGCGCCGCCGGGTTGGTAAAACAGAATTGAGCCGCGAATTCATAAAAGAAAAAAAAGCCGTCTATTTTTTTATTGAAATAAAACCTGAAGCCTTGATCTTAAAAGACATAGAAGAGTCGCTTGGAGATATACTCAAAATAAAACCGCGAATTGACAATTGGGATGATTTCTTCAACCTGATCTTTGAGCAAAAAGAGAAATTGATCGTGGTATTCGATGAATTCCAGAATCTGAGTAAGGTCAATCCCGGGATTTTTTCAAAATTCCAGAAATATTGGGACTTGAATCATAATAGATCACAGCACATGTTCCTGATAATAGGTTCGTATGTGGCAATGTTGAAGAAAATATTCAAAGACACTAAAGAACCGCTATTTGGAAGAGCTACAATGCTTTTTAATATAAAACCATTCAGCTTTTTTGATAGTTTCACGTTCCTGAAGGCTTTTTTTGATTTAGGAATCGAGGATGCTTCAAAGTTTTATTTCATATTTGGAGGTGTTCCCAAATATCTTCTTCTTGCAGGACAGATGGGGACTGAAGACCCTGTAGAGACTTTAAAAAAATTATTTATTGACACAAAGATACTGGCAGAGGAAGGAAAGAATATCCTGACACTTGAGTTTGGTTCTGAGCACAGGAGCTATTTCTCGATACTTGAAGCAATTTCATCTGGAAATGCAACTCCAAAAGAGATTTCAGATTATACAGGTTTGCAGCCGGGAGCTGTATCAAAATACCTTAACGAGCTTGTAAATAATTACGAGATAGTTATCAGGGAAAAACCTGTGGTAATGAGCCGCGCCAGAGACACAAGATATTTCCTATTGGATAATTTTTTTAACTTCTGGTTCAGGTTCATCTACAGGAATTCACGATTGCTTGAAATAAATCAGGATAGGGCGTTTGAATTTATCATGAAAGATATTAATTCCTATTTCGGAAAGGCATTTGAAAAACAGGCAGCAGAATTTTTGATAGAAATGAACCGAAATGGATTGCTTCCATTTGAATTTATGGATATTGGAAGATGGTGGCATAAAACTGAAGAGATAGACATTATTACCTTGAACAAAGAAAAAAAGGAAATATCATTTTTTGAATGTAAGTGGAGTTCATTGGATCCAGATGAAGCAAAGATCATATTGGATGAATTAAAGCGAAAAGCAACAATTGTGAACTGGTATAATGCCAGGCGAAAGGAAAGATATGGCATTATCGCAAAGGAGATTAAGGATAAAGAAAAATTAAGGAGTATGGGATATATCGTTTTTGATCTTGGGGATTTCGCTCCTTTTCTGCTTGCAAAAAATAACGGATATTAAATGTTTTGAAAATGACACCTAACAAAATGCCCAGCTGCGACCTCTTTCATTTCAGGCACAAATGTTGCGCACCTGTCAAGCTTTCTTTCACATCTCGTATGGAACCGACATCCAGCAGGAGGGTTCATAGGTGAGGGGACTTCACCTCTTAAGATCTTCCGGTCCCTGCTTCCAGGAAGTGCCGACAATAATGCCACAGTATAAGGATGAAGTGGATTTTCAAAAAGTTCATCCGTGTATGCAAGTTCTACGATCTTTCCAAGATACATTATAGCCACCCTGTCAGAGATATATCGGATGACCCACAGGTTATGGGCGATGAACAAATATGAAAGTTTAAGCTCCTGTTTTAATTCCATGAGAAGGTTCAAAATCTGCGCCTGTACTGAAACATCAAGGGCGCTTACCGGTTCATCAGCCACGATCAGTCCCGGATCCACTGCAAGCGCTCGTGCAATGCCGATCCTTTGCTGCTGGCCTCCGCTTAATTCATGCGGATATCGACCCATAAATTTCGCGATTGTTTATTAATATTCCAATTCTTTAAACGCTTCGTTCCCTCAAAGCCCCCATGAACCTGTCCCTGATCTCCTTAGCCAGAAGCGGTATCTCCTTACATTTCGCATTCCCTGGCCTGGCTATTACATGAATAAAACCCGCTTTTTTTTCCAGGGCTTTCCTCAATTCGTCCCCGGTATGCACTTTTACAGTATCAGCGATTCCACATCCTTTTGCCATTAGTTCAAGGTCAACATGGTTCAAGGTGCAGGTACCCTGGTTTCCTGTAGAACCATAGGCTGCATTGTCGATCGCAATGATCGTTAGATTTCGGGGATCCAGGTCGCCCACACTGATCATTGCATTGGGATTCATAAGCAGGCTGCCATCCCCGTCAATGACAAAAACATGTTTTTCCTGTATGATCGAAAGTCCAAGTCCGATGGATGAAGCAAGCCCCATGGAACCAAGCATATAGAAATTAAGCGCCCTGTCATTTATAATAAATAATTCCTTGGATGGGACTCCAAGGTTTGCGATGATGATGTCGTCTGCAACATTTTCGGCGATCACCTTTATGGCATCATATCTTGCCATGACTGGTTCACAAATATTTCCCCTGAAGATCAAATTGAAATTCCTGATGCATATCTGTAAAGGCTGTGGGACCTCACAGGTTGAGCCTTCCCAGACTTCAGGGGATATCAGGATAACATGGGGATAAGTGTTGGCAAATGAATCTTTAATAGCTCCGTCCAGTTTGCCTATTTCGTCCAATGATCCTATTATCGTGTATTTAATTCCACTTGCTTCAAGTATGGCCGGCAATTTTTTCCCGAACGGCCACTGTGCTTCTATCGATTCTTTATAAACTCCGCGCCAGCTTGCGATTATCGGAAGCGGGATGCTGTATGTGATATTAAGTGAAAGAAGCGCATTTATCATGTTCCCGAGTCCGGTACTCTGAATTACCATGACCGGACGCCCGCCACCAAGAGAAACGCCTGCACAGATGCCGATGCCATTCTCTTCGCGGGTAAGCGGGATCGTCTTTATGTTCTTTTCAATAAGGGGAAGCAGCGCCTTGATTCTGTCGCATGGAAGCGTTGTTGCTATATCGACCCCGTTATTTTTGAGAATATCAACGACTATTTGTTCCGGAGTTTGCATTGATCAAATCCGGTCTTAGATTAGGTCTTCAAGCGAAACATTAGCGTTCTCTGCATGCGCAGTCGGCTCTATTTTATGAAGATGATAATCCTGCTCAACCCTCTTTACTCCTCCGCCTGTAATATTTAGAACAATATGGTCATCAGGTTTTACTTTTCCAGCATTCACCGCCTCGATCAACGAGGCTACAGCCACCCCTGCCGGCGGGAAGATGTCAATTCCTTCCAGTTCTTCGAAAATATCCACACCTTTCTTTGCGTCGTTATTTGTGATCGCATACATAGTGCCGTTCGTTGCACACAGTGAATCAAAGACACCTCCCGGGACTGAATAAGGCGGTTCACGGTTGGAAAGGATATCGGCATACATTTCATGTATGAGTTTCTTGGGATCAGGCATGTCGATATCCTTGATTATGTCACGTCGCCCTGCGTTCCAGGCATTAAACATTGGCACAAATGGGAGATTCTGGGACAGATGAAGCTGCGGTAGCCCATTTCCGAAACGTCCGTCTTCAAGCAAGCGGGTTGAGGCTTCCCATGCTGCAATTCCTCCTGTCCCGCTTCCGATGGCCTGGAAATAATGATCTGGAAGCTGTTTCATGGATACAGACGCATCAAGCATCACGGTTCCCATCCCGTCTCTTCGCGCCACGTTCCTGGCTCCGCCTTCAGCCTGCATACCAGGTGCAGCAGCAAGTCTCTCGGCAAGATGAATTGAATCTGTATAATCACAATTATTACCCATTTGTATTATATGGATGGAATCCGTGGGCTCTTCAGGTAACCACATCCTGGACGTTGCACTGCCCGGCACCACGATATACACATCTGTGCCGGTCATCGCGGACACATGGGCAAATGCACGCGCCGTATTTCCAGCAGAAGCAAGAACAAGCGATTTTCCCGAGTTTTTCGATCTTGTAAGTGTCGGAAAAGCCTCAAGCTCTTTAAAACTGCATGTTTTTATATAGGCTCCCTTTTCAGGCCAGTAGCCATTGAACCCGATAAAAAGGTTATTTAACCCAAGGTGGCTGGCAAGTTCAGTACTTCTGTACGTGACCGAACCTGCGTCTGTCGTTATCAGATCATCGACTGGCAACCAGTCATGAAATTTCCCTACTCCGTGTACGTTCTTTAACTCTAGTTTTTTATTCCTGTAATTTGCCCTCAAAAGACCATTATCTGTATCACATTTAAGTCGGTCATCAAAATAAACGCTATTGCATCGTGTACAGACAAGGTCATACTTTAGGTTTTCCGGAATTGAAATTGATGGATGATAATTTGAAATGTTCCCATAGCATACGGATTTGCTTATTGACATGATTGAAGATTTCTTTTGATGAGTATATAGGGTTTTCCGTCAAAGGTATAAAATTGCCCATTATAGGATATTTTATTTTTTAAATAATACATTTGTCCAATAATATGCCCGGATCTTTTTGTCCAGGATGATTATAGGAAATTATATGACCATCAAAAGGCAAGTTACTGTCACAGGGTAAATCCCAGGGTGAAAATATGACGACATCAGATAATCTTAAAGAAGCATTTGCAGGCGAATCGCAGGCGAACAGGAAATATCTTGCTTTTGCAGATAAAGCAGATCAAGAAGGATACAAACAGGTAGCAAAACTCTTTCGGGCAGCTGCGGATGCTGAGACAGTACACGCCAAGAACCATCTGCGTGTGATGGGCGGTGTCGGAAAAACCGCGGACAATCTGAAAACTGCGATATCGGGTGAAACTGAGGAGTTCAAGGATATGTACCCGAAATTTATTGAGGAAGCTAAAAAGGAGAAAGCATCGGATGCGGCTATCCTGAGCTTTGATGTGGCCAATAAAGTTGAAAAGATCCATGCCGCTCTTTACCAGAAGGCGCTTGAAAACCTTGGCAAGAATAAGGAAACTACATACCACGTCTGCCAGATATGCGGAAATACCGTTGAAGGCGATGCCCCTGATAAGTGTCCAATATGCAACGCCCCAAAAGAGATGTTCAAGAAAGTAGATTGAGGTGACAGGAATGGCAAAGAATGCAGGCCTTGATGTTTTGATCAAGAAAGTGGAAGATGCCACCCCAGCTGACGTGGAAAAAGCCGATGCCATAGCGATAGGTCTTGCTACTTATAAAGCCGCAGGAATGCCCACGGTCATTAAATACGCACAAAGCCTGGCAAAAGTCCCGCTTAAAGGTAAAGTTGGAACAGCTTTTGGATCATACGGATGGAGCGGAGAAGGACCTCTTGTAGTAATAAAGATGCTTTCAGGTTATGGAATGAATGTGATCGAACCCTCTCTTCGAATAAAACGCATCCCTGAAGAAGAAGGTCTGGATGAATGCAGGAAGCTTGGAAAATTGATCGCTGAGAAATTGACGAAATAGTTGTATCATGGAACATGGATTTCATGGATGACGCAGATTCACACATATCCGTGAAAATCCGCGCGATCCGCGTCATCCGTGTTCTATTTGAGACACCATCTAGGAAATCCATACTTAAGAACGGAAAGAAAGAAGATCACTAATACTATGAATCTCAAATATTTAGAAACACTCCTTGAAACGATCGCGCCACCTTTACTTGCCGAGGATTTCGATATTGGCAGGATCGGACTGGTGCTGGACAGGGGAAATGATATCCAAAAGATCGCAGTAGCCCTTGACCCCACCGACTTAGTTCTTAAAGAAGCGGCGCATATCGGTGCTGATCTTCTTATAACACACCACACGTTGATATTTGACCCCATTAACCTCATATCAAAAAGACTATCTGATACCTTGAAGATCGCTATTGATAACGATATTTCCATTTACTCCATGCATACGAACTACGACAAAGTAGAAGGTGGCGTAAATGATGTACTTGCAGGATTGCTGGGATTGAAAAATATCGAACATCTTGAGCTTGGAAGGATCGGGACTATAGAACCGATCGAAGTTTCGGATTTTGTATCTTTTGTGGCAAGAGAACTGGATACGAATGTCCAGTATAAAGGCCAGGGCAAGATCAAAAAAGTAATGGTTGTCGGAGGAAGCGGTTTCAGGCGGGAATACATCGATATCGCCATTGAGAACAACGCTGATGCGCTGGTTTCGGGAGAAATGCGCCATGATGCGATACGACATGCGGATGAATTATGTCTTATTGACGCCACACATTATGCCACCGAAGCTCCAGCAATGAGAAAATTATGTGAAAGGCTGCCAGTTACATCCGTTTTTATTGATGATAAGCCAAAAGTTCAAATTGAACATTCCGTGTGAAAAATAAAATAGCTTCACTCAAATGGATTCGCCACGCTTGCGAATAAAGTCATTATCCTGATTCGCCCGGTCATGGTATCATCAACGCTTGCCCCCCAGATTATCCTTTTTGTACCAGGGAGCTGCTTTGCCATTAACTCTCCAACCAGTGCCACTTCTTCAAGAGTTAGATCCTGGCCACCTGTTATCTGGATGAGTAAACCGTATGCGGATGAAAGATCAGGGATATTTAGAAGTGGGGCAGATATTGCTTCTAATACTGCTTTTTCTATGCGGTCTGGGCCTTGCGCTTCCCCTATCCCGAAAGAAGAAATGCCTCTTTTTTCAAGGACAGCCTTCAAGTCTGCAAAATCAAGGTTCATCAGGCCTGGCAAAGTTATGGTTTCGGTTATGCTTTTGATAAATGCCCCGATCAATGAATTTGCCACCGCAAAAGCAGTCTCAAGAGGAAGTTCCCCGACAAATTTTCGAAGTTTAGTATTGTCTATAAGGACAACGGAATCACATGTTCCAGAAAGAGAAAGTATCGCTTTTATGGAATTCTCGATTCTTAACGCTTCGATCTCAAAAGGCATGGTAAGGCATGCTATTGTCAAAGCGCCCATGGATCGTGAAATTTCCGCAACGACCGGGGATGATCCTGTTCCGGTCCCCCCTCCAAGACCTGCTATGATAAAAACGATATTTGCTCCACGGAGTTCTTTTCTTATATCATCAGCGCTTTCATGAGCGCATTCTGCGCCGACCTGGGGAAATCCCCCGCATCCTTTTCCCCTGCTGATCTTCTTTCCAAGAAGCATTAATTTATCGGCGCGTGCAAGGACCAGGTGGCTTATATCGGAATTTGCTGCAATGATCTTTGCACCTGCAATGTTTATTTGAGAAAGATAGGTAATTATATTGCTTCCAGCTCCTCCAAGTCCGATCACTGTCACAGTTGGCCTTGCTGCTTCAATAATTTCTTTGAACTCCGAATTCATCATTTCACTTAAATTCAAGATGTATGGATAGTTCTTTATATCCCATCAATTTAATCGCTGATAATCTTTCCATCCTTAAGAGTAATTACCCTATCAGCATACTTTGTATGCCAGGGTTCATGAGTAACCATTACAATTGTCTGGCCATATTTCTCGTTCAGTTCTTTGAACACTTCCAATACCTGCCCGGAATTAGTAGTGTCAAGATTTGCGCATGGTTCATCAGCAAAGAGTATGTCTGGCTTTTTTGCGATGGCCCTTGCTATAGCAACTCTTTGCTTCTCACCGCCGGATAATTCATCAGGGATCCTTGCATGTTTATCCTTCAGGCCTACCCTATCCAATGCTTCAAGAGCAGTTACATAAGATTCTTTTTTTGATCTTCCTTCCATCATAGAAAGCACATAAACATTCTCGGCAGCGCTCATTTCATTAATAAGCGCATAATCCTGGAACACATAACCCACCCGGGTCAGACGATAGTAGCTTCTCTCTGATTCAGGCAAACTGGAAACTTCCAATCCCTGGATAGTGTATTCTCCTTCAGTTGCGTCGTCCAGTAAGGCCAGTATCCTTAACAGAGTGGTCTTTCCAGACCCGGATGCACCCATTATTGCTACGATCTCTCCTTTCTTAATTTCAAAAGTGACTCCATCCAGGGCTTTTACCGTGGTAGCTCCTGTCCCATAATACCTTTTCAGGTTTTTAACCAGGATCATTTTATCGCCCCCAAATTGCTTTCAGGATGCTCTCTTTTGAAACCATATAAGCGGGTAGTATCCCGGCGATCACTGACATTACAAGCATGGTGACTATGTTCTGGATAACAAGAACATAATCGATTTTAGGCCTGATCTGCATTGTTTCATAGAAATACACCGGATTTGCCTGGAAATAAAACATAAGCGAGAAGTATAACATTAAACCAGCCAGTATTCCCATTGAAACATAGAACATACTTAAGAATGCATAAGATAGAACTATTGATCCGGGAGTGATCCCGACAGCTTTTAAGATCCCTATCTCCTTTTTTCGATTTAATATATTTATATAAATAATGATCAGGATCAATGCAGCTCCCACCACCAGACTCACGAATTTGGACATTGCATCTATAGCGCCAATACTTTGCATTGCCTGTCTTATGAGTGATTCTGATTTCTCTGCCCATGTAAAAGCAGGTTCCTTGACTCCAGCGCTGATGATCTTCTCCTTAACCATGTCTTCCGTTCCCTGTTCATCTATTCTTACGATCACACTTGTCGCTTTGCTGCCATTGAGCCCATAAACATCTTCAATTTCTTTGTAGTGAACTAAAGCGTTTAGATCCGTAACTTCAAAAGAGCCGGTCATTATTCCTTTGACTTTATATGTTCTTTTTAAACCATTGCTGTACGTTACATCTACCATGGATCCAGGTCTTACTTCCCCCAGATTATCATAAATTTCTGAACCAAACCCTGTTCCTGCGATCATTGCGCCAATGATTATTTCTTTCCTTGAAAGCTCTCCTAAGAAATCTCCTTCACTGATAATATATGGATAACCCGATATATCATACTCTTCAGCTGGCAACAATCCTGTTATCGTTGATCCTACAACTTTTGATCTGTGCTCAATTGATGCACCCACGTCAATACGTTTGGTTGCAGCCCTGACACCATTGACTGTCCTGACTATCTGCAACACATTATCTGCATTGTTGATGTATGTATTATCGCCTGATGGCTCAATGACTATGTCCCCATAAGGATAATCCTGCATAAATCCGGTGAACAGGACAGTGACTCCTCCGATCATGGATGGAAGAAATACAAGGTTCATAAAAATAAGTGAAAGAACGAATATTATGAATGAAAGTGTCTTTTTATTCCCTCTTTTTATGCTGCAATATGCAATGAGAGCTCCTACTTTGATGTCATTGATCATTCTGGGATCCCCTCATTATTCTTTCTTTTCAGTAGTGTTGTCAATACCTTTCATTAATTGCTTTATGATCTTATCTTTTGATCTTATTGTTTTGTAGTTGTAGTATACCAATCCGCCGATAACTGCAAGGATAAGTATAGTTATTATTATCGGGCTAGCGCTATTGTTTTTTTCTAATACAATAATATTAACTTTTTTATTGATCGTCTCTTCTCCAAAATCATCACTATAAATTATATTAATTGGGAACTCGTATTCCCCCGATCGATCTGCTATGAAAGTAATTACTGCAGGTCCATCTTCATTTGGATCAAGAGTTCCGATAAATGATTCTTTCAGCCCTTTGAAAGGATGGTCCGCATATACCCTTACCGCATTCAATGTCCTGGCACCAAAGTTTTCAACTCTCATAGTCAATTCCACTGTATCGCCCATATATGGAAGTACAGGATTGACCTTTACTGATGCGATATTCAAACTGCCCTTTTTGTCAAGCACTGTTAATTTGATCTCAGATTCATCTTTTTGCTTCCCAAAGTCATCTTCATACTCAATGAAAACGGGGATTTTATAATTTCCTGCTTTACCTGCTTTAAATTTGAATAATGCAGTCTGGCTGCCATTAAGATCCAATGTTCCAAGGGTGGCATCCTTGATACCCTTAAAATCATGATCCAAAGTAACAGCAACTGATTTTGCAATTGATTTACCATAATTTTCTATTCCCAAACTTAGATCAACTGAATCTCCCTCATAGATATACTCAGGAGAAAATTTTACCGAAGAAATTCGTGGTTGGGCATCATTTCCGATAACTCTCACTTCAACTTCATAATACTTCGTTGTAATTATACTGTCTTTGCCATATGTCAACTCCATCTTGATAACATGAGGTCCTGGATTTGCATCCGGGGTTGTTCTCATGTGATATCTGATATATCGTTCACTGGTACTATAGAATAATTCAGGGATTTTGGTCACAAGATTTTCTGTAACTATGATATCAGGGGGGATACCGGTGATAGCAAATTTAATATTTTCAGGAATTCTACCTCCGCAAACCTCAAGGTTAATGCCAAGGGTGAATTCATCATCAATTCCGACTGAGCTGGGGCTTATCCCCTGCACGACTGCTATAACACATTCTTCAGGTACAAATATTGCCTGTGTAATAGGAAATCCTGTTAATGTGATTATAAAAGTGAATATGAACAAGACTGCTTGTATTATCTTCTTATTCAATTTATAATCACCTTTTCTTGATAGTGAATTCTTTTATCATATTGATATCTCACTTTTTCCCTCTTCAATAATATATATGTTCTATTTATCAAAAGATGTATAAAGCTTTCTCAGGAGTTATCCCAACCAATTCCCACACTATCATGGCAGCAATTCAGCGACTGGAAATTCATGTCACACTATTCCTTTTAAATCCAATACAGGAAACTTAAATAATACCTGATTCTTAATAAGGTAGGAATGCTCAAAGAGGAAATCTGGATCGAGAAATATCGCCCTAAAAAGCTTGAGGATGTAGTAGGGCAGGTTGAAGTAGTTAAGCGCCTAAAATCATATATTCATGCAAGGAACCTTCCGCACCTTCTTTTCTCTGGACCTCCAGGAGTTGGAAAAACAGCATGTGCGATATGTGTAGCCAGAGAGCTTTTTGGCGAGGACTGGATGAATAATTTCACAGAACTCAATGCCAGTGATGAGCGCGGGATAGATGTTGTCAGGACAAAGATCAAGAACTTTGCAAGGACATCGCCTCTTGGTCAGGCAGAATTTAAGATAATATTCTTAGACGAAGCAGATGCTCTCACTTCAGACGCACAATCAGCTCTTAGAAGGACGATGGAAAAATACACAAGTTCCTGCCGTTTCATCATGTCATGTAATTATTCCTCTAAAATTATCGAACCTATACAATCAAGATGCGCTGTTTACAGGTTCAAGCCAATATCAAGCGCGGCTGTTGATGAAAGGATAAGACATATTGCCAAAATTGAAGGGGTAACATTAACTGATGACGGCCTTGAAGCCATAAGATATGTGGCAGCGGGGGATATGCGCCGCGCCATCAATGCCTTGCAGGCGGCTGCAATGCTTGATAAGACCGTCAACATGGATGCTATTTATAAAACCACGGCAACGGCAAAACCAGAAGAGATCGTCGATCTGATAAAACATGCCCTTGACGGGAATTTTATGAAAGCCAGGGGTCAACTCGATTACCTTTTGATCGAACAGGGGCTTTCAGGCGAAGACATAATAGGCCAGATATATCGCGCCATGTTCGATATGACAATTCCTGATAAGCTAAAAGTCGACCTTATCGACCGTATAGGTGAGATCGATTTTCGAATCGCGGAAGGTGCAAATGAGCGCATACAACTTGAGGCGCTAATAGCCCATTTCATTCTGTGCGGTGCGAATAAAAAATGACCCTTGAAACCTATCTCCTTTCTCTTTTCAGTTCCATTCCATCATGGCTTGCCATAATAATTATGGCAGCGCTTCCTATAGTAGAATTGAGGCTTGCGATCCCAATTGCCATAATGAAACCTCCATATGGGTTCGGCATGGACCCGGTCACTGCTTTTGCCCTTGCGATCATAGGAAATATGCTCCCTGTCATCCCTCTTCTTCTGTACCTTGAGCCGGTGTCAAATTATCTTCGCCGCTGGAAGACAGGGGACAGGTTTTTTGAGTGGCTTTTTACAAGGACGCACAGAAAGCACAGTGCTAATTTTGAGAAATATGGGTCAATCGGGCTTGCGTTATTTGTAGGCATACCTTTACCTGCGACCGGTGCATGGACAGGGTGTGCTGCAGCTTTTGTTTTTGGATTCAAGTTCAAGAACGCTCTTCTTGCAATTTTTGCAGGTGTTCTGATGGCTGGCATAATACTTACAGTCTTGAGTATGGGAATTAATATTTTTAATGGGATATAGTTTCTTCAAAACATTTATCCTATTATAAAACAATTGAAGGATGCTACAAAGAGAGATCATCCATGGGAAAAAGAATTCGTATTATTAATGAACCTTCTGATATAGTTCCGCTTTTGCGTGCGTTTGGAACCGAATCCCACAAAAAAGTATTTGATTGTTTACAGACCGGTTGGAAGACCGATGAAGAGATCGAAAAAGAAGTGAGCTTCAAGCCGGCTGAAAGCTTATTGATCTTGAAAAAAAGTGGTTTCGTGGAGAGCAAATGGAGAATGCCGCTTCCAGGGAAAACACCTGAAAAGGAATATCATTCTTCATATTCCAGGGTCCAGGTTAATTTTGAGTGCTCGGTAGAAGATCTTTCTGATATGATAATGGTCACGTTCAAAAGTGACAATGAATTAAGATCGTATCTTGATCAAATTGAAAGGGAAGTAAAAGGAGGAAACCAGTCAATGAATGGCCTCCAGAGGGTCATTGATAAAAGTATCATGTTCATCCGCGCTGTGTCTCGACGTTCTTCTATCCTTACTGTGAAAGGCCAGAGGATCGAGATCTTCGGGGAAACCGAATGATGTAATCCTCACCCGATGGTTTTTTATCTTTTATTGTCCTATAACTCTTATCCCATCGGTCTGAAGGAGGCTTTATGGAGATTGAATATGCGCCTCATGTAGAAGAAATAAAAAGGGCGCTTGATAACGAAATAGATGAAGTCAGCATAACAACGGATTTAAAGAAATTGCTCAAATTCAGAGTCCCTTTGAGCGAAGCCAAAAGAAGCCTGATAAAAAAATATGGCGGGGCAGAGAAAAGTATTTTAAGAAAACTCAAAGATATCAAGATAGGAGACCATAATATCGAAATAACTGTCGAAGTCCTTGAGGTCACCAAAAAGACAATCACTATAAAGAATGTAAACAAAACTGTTTTTACAGGGAATTTAAGGGATGAAACAGCGGTCAGAAGTTTTTCAGCCTGGTCTGATCACGACCTGAAAGCTGGAGATGTAGTAAACATAACACAAACCTATGTCAGGAACTGGCAGGAAAGACCGGAAATAAATTTATCTCCCAGATCAAAGGTCACAAAGCTATCTACAAGATTGCAGGCAATGAAGGATAGCGAACTTAAAAAACTTACAGAATTCAGAGACGGCGACATCAATATTCATACTGAGTTCACGATCATGGGTTTAGATTTCCATGATATTAATACAAAAGATGGGATTAAAAAAATAATGACCGGGATCATCGCTGATGAAGAGACAAAGCTCCCCTTCACATCATGGGTCATCTTACCGGAAATTGCTACAGGGAATACTGTAAAGATAAAGAATGGATATGTGCGCTCTTACAGGGGTGTTCCAACTTTGAATATCAATGAAGGAAGCCAGGTCATTAAACTTGAGAAAAAGATCATATTTAAGGAAAAGGCCGGATCCAGGATCGAGGACGTGATTTCCAAAGATGGGGCTTATGATATCGTTGTGGAGGGAAATATCCTTTCCATAAGGCCCGGCTCCGGTCTAATCAACCGATGCCCCAGATGTTCCCGTGTGATCCAGAAAGGTATGTGCAGAGCACACGGCAAAGTTGATGAAAAAGCAGATATGCGTATTAAAGCTATAATTGATGATGGTACAGGTGCGATGACACTTGTTCTTGATTCTGTGCTAACCCGGAAGATATGCGGGATCAGTATCGAAGGAGCAAAAGACATGGCTCGAACAGCAATGTCGCAAAAAGCAGTAGAGGAAGAAATAAAAAGAAAGATCCAGGGTCGAAGGTTAGCCGCAAGGGGCAATATGTCAAAAGGTGAATTTGGGATTACGCTTGTTGCAGGTGATGTCTGGGAACCTATTGCAACGATCCAGGAAAAAGCGCAACAGTTTCTTGGGAGGATAGCAGGGTAAATATGGAAAAGACAGAAAAAATAATGGACAGGGAGATCGCATGGAGAATTTTTGCCCAGGAATTCAATTCATCGAACATGTATATCAACGAAGGAGATGATCGGGCTCCAAATTATATAATTACACCGACCGGAGTAAAATGCAACCGCCTTTTTATTATCGGGGTCATTACAGAGGTTGAAAACATAGGAAAAGATAATAACCTATGGAGAGCGCGCATAGCTGATCCAACAGGAGTATTTACCTTATATGCAGGACAGTACCAGCCCGAAGCTGCCATATTTTTATCGGAATTGGAGGTTCCTGCTTATGTCGCCCTTGTAGGCAAAGCCAGGAAATATGAACCTGAGGATGGCAATATTTATTTATCCGTAAGACCCGAGGAGATCAACACTGCTGATGAAAAGCAAAGGGACATGTGGGTGATAGAAACAGCCGAAAGAACGCTTGAACGGATCAAAATTATAGAAGATGCGCTTGATTCTGGCCTGTCGGGAACCCAATTGCAGGATTTCCTTCAAAATAAAGTGAAGAACTCTTCTCATTTAAATGGAATAGTGCATGCCTTAGGACACTATAAGAACCTGGATCGGATCCTTCCTGAAATTAAAAATTCACTTGTCCATGCTGTTAAAATGATCACTGCAGATAGCGGTATTATTCATGATCATCAACTTGAAAGGCAGACCCATGGGCATGTGGACAAAGACTCTGCAAAAGAGAGTGAAGAGAGTATAGACGCTAAAGAGCTAAAAGAAATTGAAGAAGTAATTGACGCTGAAAAGACAAATGTTGAAGATATTGAAGTAACAGAGGTTTCAGAGCCGCAAATCCCTGTCCAGGCAGATGAAGAGCCTCCTAAACCTGATCCTAAGGAAATGATCGCTCAAATCATTGATCAGCTTGATATTGGTAAAGGCACATCATTTTCAGGCGTGATCGAGGCCGCGAAAGAAGCTGGCATAGAAGCAGAGATCGCGGAGTCGGCCATAAAAGATCTTATGGATGAAGGGCGGTGTTATGAACCTAAAATTGGAACACTCAGGAAGGTTTGACCTGAATTGATACCCAAAAATGACCGCAACCCCTATTTTGAATGAACCCGCTCTTGTTGTTGAGAACTCCATAAAGGTTCTTGTGATCGCAGATATTCACCTTGGCATAGAATGGGAGCTTTATCACAGGGGTTTTTCGATCCCTAGCCAGGTGGAAAAAAGAAAGAAGCGCATGCTTGATCTCATAGAATCTGTGAATCCAGACCGGATAGTGCTTCTTGGTGATATAAAGCATAATGTGCCCCGGACATCCTGGCAGGAAAAAAAAGAAGTCCCGGATTTTCTTGGGACCCTGGCATCTTATGCGCCGATTGATATCGTTCCTGGGAACCATGATGGGGATATCGAGGAGTTGATCCCGGAAAATATCTCTATTCATGGAGCGCGAGGTTTTGTCCTTGATGATGTTGGTTATTTCCATGGTCATACCTGGCCAGATATGAAGTTGTTATCGACTGGACAGATCGTGATGTCACATAACCACCCCACAGTGAGGCTTAAGGATAAACTCGGGCACGCTGTTTCGCAGAAGGTGTGGATCAAGACCCGATTTATTGAAAAAGCCATAAAAAAATATTTCGGCGATATCAAGTGGACTGATCCAGAGGTGATCATAATACCTGCATTTAACGAATTGTGCGGTGGGATACCTTTTAATGAGTCAATCCATGAGGATCTACTTGGCCCTGTTTTTGCAAACCATGCAATAGAGCTTGAAAAGGCGTCAGTGTTTCTCCTTGAAGGGACAAACCTGGGTCTGGTAGGAAATATCAAGAAACTGGGTATCGAAAGATTAAAATAATACCAGGTAGTTAATATATATTAGAGTCAATATGAAAAATCTTAAAATCAAACAGCTTGACGAAAAAGGTGAAGAGATAGCCGATGCCCTTATGTCCCTGGGTTTGAGCAGGAATATTTCCATGTCCCTTGCATTCCTTCAAAATATGAATACAGCTACATCCCTTGACCTTGAAAGATCGGCCAGATTGCGCCAGCCCGAAGTTAGTATCGCTATGAGGGAATTAAAAGAGCGTGACTGGGTTGATGAGAGGGAGGAGAAAAAACCGGGGAAAGGCAGACCATTTAAGATATATACTCTTAAAGTCGGATTTAATGAGATAGTTGCCCAGCTTGAGAAAGAGCAGAAAAAAATTGTAGATGAATCCCAAAAGAAGATAAAAAGGTTAAAGGAACTGGGTAAATAATTTTTCTTGATTGACGGTCCAATTGATCTATTAAACACATGTTAACTCTAGGGATCGTCAACACGTATGATAAAATAAAGATCCATGAAGCCCATTACCGCAGCATTGCAAGGGCAGCCCCTATTGCCTATGCTTTTGGATTTAACCTTGCCCTTTTTGATTATCCTTTTAAATTGAGTTCAGAAGAACTTGTGGATTTCGTAATAGACAGAACAACCATCGGCAGTTCGGGAAAATATCTGGTTGAGCTTTTCAGTTCAGGAAGATTTCATGTGTTCGATCTTCCAGAAAAAGGATTCCAGCCGCAGTTTGGATCGCCTGTAGTCACAACTTCAAAACCTCACAATAAGAAAGAGATCAACATCTCTACTCTTACAGAGAATATTATCAGGAAGAAATCATTCTTATTCCTCATAGGGTTAGGCCATAAAGGTCTTCCACACGAACTTTTTGAGATAGCCCAATATCATCTTGATATAACATCAAAAGGGGTTTCACTTGAAACGTGTACTGCAATTGGAGCTGTTCCTGCACTTATCTTTGGATGCCTGGAAAATAATAAGATCAAAAATAAAAAATAAATATTCAGCGATCAGCAATATTTATAGTTACACACTACAACTTAAGTAAGACTTAGAGGTCTACATGAAAAGTAAAATAATAGTTACCGGAGGAGCAGGTTTTATTGGAAGCCACCTTGTCGATAAACTGCTTGCGGCTGGAAACACGGTTACAGTTATCGATAATCTGAGTTCCGGGAAAATGGAGTTCATAGAACATCATGATCAGGATCCGAATTTCAAATTAGTGAAACTCGATATGCTTGAACTTGAAAAACTAAAAGTTGCGATCAAAGGCGCTGATATGGTTTATCATCTGGCTGCAAATCCTGATGTACGTCTGGGTGCGCAGGATACAAAAATCCATCTTGAGCAGAACATAATCGTTACTTATAACCTGCTTGAAGCGATGCGGATAAATAAGCTGCAAAATATCACATTCACATCAACATCAACAGTTTATGGTGAAGCATCCATTATTCCAACACCTGAAAATTATGGGCCGCTAATTCCGATCTCGCTATATGGCGCTTCAAAACTTGCCTGTGAGGCGCTTATAACCTCATATTGCCATACATTTGAAATGAGATCATGGATATTCCGTTTCGCAAATATCGTGGGAGATCGGGGAACCCACGGGATAATCATCGATTTTATCAACAAATTGAAAGCAAACCCGAAAGCTCTTGAGATACTCGGGGATGGACAGCAGCGAAAATCCTATATCCATGTTTCAGATTGCATCAATGGCATCCTTTTTGCGGTGAAAAACAGCAACGAAATGGCAAATATTTTTAATATCGGTTCTCTGGACACCATCAATTCGACGCAGATCGGTGAGTCGATAGTTAAAGAAATGGGGCTGCATGATGTCAAATTCACATACACGGGGGGAACCCGCGGCTGGAAGGGGGATGTTCCAAAAATGCTTCTCTCCATTGAGAAATTGCAGAAACTTGGATGGAACCCATCGCATAACTCAAAAAGCAGCGTAATTGCAGCCACACGAAGCACCCTGGAAAAACGATAATGGCAACTTTATTCTGTCCAAAATGCGGTAAAGATACCGATGTCTTTTATGATAACTTATGCAAAGAATGCTTTACACGGAACAGGACACTTGTCAATTGCGCGCAAGTCCTGTATACACGCATATGTTCAACCTGCGGCTCGGTATTCAAGAAAGGAAAATGGTCTTCAGGGGAAGATGAAGAAAAAACGATCATGGAATGTGTGAACGGATCGCTTGAACAGGACTCTGAAGCTCATGACGTAAAATTGGATTTTAAACTAAAACCGATGGATTATTCAAGATACAGGGTACATATAGAAGGAAATGGGAAGATCAGAGGCGCTCCAATTGAAATTGCACTTGATACCGAAGTCAGAATAAGCCGGGAGACATGCGATACATGCAGCAGGATAGCAGGCGGTTATTTTGAAGGTATTGTGCAAATTCGCGCAGATAAGCGCATCCCCACGAGTGAAGAGTTAGGAAAATGTACTCAGATCGCAGAGGATGTCGCTTCGCGCTCCCGCATGAAGGGGGACAGGCTTGCGTTCATTGCGAACGTACTTGAGCTTGATGAAGGCGTTGATTATTATGTCGGTGCCATGAAACTTGGAAAACAGATATGCAGGGCAATAATTGATGTTTATGGGGGGAAATTCCTGGAATCCCCGAAGCTTGTTGGCCAGAAGAATGGTGTAGATCTATACAGGATAACATTTGCACTCAGGCTTCCGGAATTTGTCCGGGGTGATATTATAAGCGTTGGTGATAAGGTAATTGAGGTCCAGAACTGCGGTAAACATGTGAGCGGGATCGAGCTTGAAACCGGAAAAAGGTTCATGGAGAATTTCAATGACCTTATCGATGTAAAAAAAATGAGCCGGAAACAGGATGCAGTTCCAGCGATTCTCGTTGCTAACGAAGAGAGAACTATTCAGGTACTTGATCCTGAAACCTATGAAACCATCACTATCAAAAGACCTGAATTCTTAAGTGCAGAGCAGGGAAATGAAGTTAAGATCGTAAAAACTGCGAAAGGGATATTTGTAGTGCCATGAAAGCTCCTTCCTGAGTGAAACATTAATAATGTTTAATGAAAAATAAATTATTATTGACTTGCGGCATTTGAAGTATCTACCAGGTTATTCCCTTCATATGTTGAAGGACATTTTGTGAGCATCCTGAATGCCTGAAACTCATTTTTATTGAATTGTCCTGTGACTATTGTCTGGATACTTACAGCTTCAGCAGGCATATTTGGTTTATCTCCAATATAAACTACGTCCATGGTAGCAAAACCATCTGTCATCTTGAAAGTAAGTGTTTTTGTTGCAGGATCCCATTTATCTGTACCAGAAACCAGGGTCCCATTAACTGTGATCGGTTTATCACCTATTGTATCTTTCGCAGCAAGAGCACCGCTTACTTCGAACTGGCTTGAATCCGCTGTTAACTGCATATATCCCATGTAGCCTAACAAAACCACAATGATACTGACCCCAAATAATAAACGAGTTTTCTTATTCATTTGTATCCTTGCGAACTATATGAATTTTCCAGACTTAAAGGTTTCTTCCAATGATTATTAATGTTTCGATGTATTTTAGCAATAATTATTATGGATATACTTCTTATTATCGTGATCGCATTTTTGGTCTCTATCCTTTTTTCACTTCTGGGTCTTGGGGGTGCCATTATTTATACTCCTCTGTTCTTCTGGCTGGGATTTGATCTTCTCACAGCGATACCAATGGCTCTTTTCTTGAATATGATTACAACCGCTTCGGCTTCGATCACCTATTTAAAAGAGGAACTTGTGGATAAGAAAGTTGCATATCCGTTGATATCAACATCTATTGTCGGCGCACTTTTTGGTTCCTACCTGGCAAATAAAGTAGAAGCAAGGGTGATAATTCTATTTCTTTGCGCAATACTTTTGATCGCTTCAATACGGATAATTTTTTTCAATAACATCGGTATCAGGGTAAAACAGAAGGGAAATAAAAGGATCATAGCCGGAGCAGGATTTGCGTTATTGATCGGGGCGATTTCATCATTCATTGGCGTAGGTGGTGGTACCTTTATCGTCCCGTTACTTCTTATTCTTGGATTTGAAATGAAGAACGCAGTAGCAACATCTGCTTTTATTATTACCTTCATTTCATTATCAGGTTTCATCGGACATGCAGGTTTTGGAACTCAAACACTTGACCCTGGAATATTATTTTATTCAGGCATAGCTGTTTTTGTAGGTGCTCAGTTAGGTTCGAAGATCATCTTTAAACGTGTTTCATCTAAAAACATCAGCAACATCTTTGCAATCGTTCTTCTGTTAGTCGCAGGAAAACTTTTGTATGGTCTATTATAGTGTCATTTCTGGATGATTTTTATTCATCCTGTTTAACCTCATTATCCATCATTTTCTGATAGGTGATATCAATGATCTTCTTGAGGTTTTCCACATCCTCTATATTATACTTGATCAGAGTTTCAAGAGCTTCCTCATCACCCCGTTTGTATTTGTGCCACAAATGAACCGCTTCAAAACCTGATATCCCTTCGGTTTCTTCACTTCTTCTTATACCGAGTGAGCACTCGATCTTTTTTAGACCGCCGCTGTAACCGATATTTTTTAGTGGATACATAAGGTCAATATGAAGGTGGTTGAAGAATCCGGGGAATTCATGCTCTATAAAAGGAATGTCAAACCGCGCTCCATTAAAAGTCACGATCTGCTGGTATTTTTCAAGTTCTTCCCTGGCTTCATGCAGGTTAATATCCTTTATATACGTCTTTGTTTCTTTCCCGTCAAATATCCCGATCATCGTTATGCTGTTGTATTGCATTGAAAGTCCGGTCGTTTCAATATCTACATAAGCCGTATTATTTTTGAAATGATTATAAGCCCTCCATTGATGACGGGATAAGAGCCTGTGTGAGAAAAAAAGATGATTCTTACTCTTTAGCTGTTCGATCGATTCTTCAACCCCGGAAACCAGTAATCTCTGCTTTTTTCTTGGTAATTTTATCGATCCATGGTTTTTTAAAAAATCATCCCAGCTTTTTATTCCCGATCTCCAGATCATACGTTCTGTTGAAGCGCCGATAGTCGGTATATGTATATACGTATTTTTTAACATAATTCAATTAAAATCCAATATTTTGTATTCCATTCCTGAGAGGTCAACAACTGTGGCTCTTGCCGGCATGGGCTGAAGATTCATGCGTTTCTGGAACTCTGTCTGGCTCTGCCATGTGCCGCTATTAATTGTAAGTACATCCCGGTAGCGTGAAACACCTACAGTATGGACATGCCCGCAATGTAGAATATCGGGAATTTCATCGATCACGAAATGGTCTTTTTTCTCAGGCGCGATCGATACTCTTCCTCCGTAAATCGGCGAAAGGTGCCTGAGTTTTAACATTTCATGCATGGGTTTAGCAGGTTCATTATAAGATAACCCGGGAATGCTGGCGATGATGTCATCCATTGACCTGCCGTGATATATAAGGACCTTAACTCCGATATCCACCATTGCCGGGTTTCCAACAAAGATAATATCCTTTCGAAACATTTTTGTAATTCTTTCAGGAAAACGTGGCTGAGGTTCTGCCTGCCTAACAGCATCATGGTTCCCGGGTGAAATTATGATCTTTATATGTTTTGGGACCGCATTTAGGTACTGTGCCGCTTTTTCATACTGCTCATAGATATCTGAAATAGCCAGTTCCTTATCCTGTCCAGGAAATATCCCGATCCCATCAACCAGATCGCCTGCTATAACTAAATAATTAATATCCTCATCCAGCCAATTAATGAACTTGAGCCATGAACTTTCCAGGAAGGTTTTGCTTCCAACATGAATATCAGAAATAAATACAGCTTTTCCCCCCCCCCTTTTTCCAATAAGTGTCCCATTTCTTGAGTTGGGAATATCAGGCCAGGAGATCCTGTTGGCAAATATCATGTTGCCATCAGAAGAAAGAGTACCGGTTATTCCAATTACCTCATCAAGAAGAAGACGGCAACCTGATCCAAAAAGCTCTTTGTCCCTTTCTTTATGAATTAAAACGCGTATATTACCTGTCGGGTCTTCGATGTCAATGATCTTATGACCGTTGGAACTTGTCCTGATATCAAGTACCATTCCAATAACTGAAAGCTCTTCCCTGGTATCCAGATTTCTTTTTTTCAGGCTTTCTATTGGTCTTGCGCCCAATCTTTTTCGAAGGATATCTCCCAGTGAGCTATAGCGATCCCTGAAATATTGCACGAACTCAGTATATTCCCCGATGCATGTGGACTGGTTGGTAATATCTTTTAAAATGGTCACATTACTTTCCACAGGATTTTTCATTTTCGGGACTTCAACCTGTCTTATAACTTGTCTTAGTGGTATTTCCGGACAGCTTGCCTGCAAAGGTATATTATTAATTGAAATTTTTGGCCTGACATGCTCAATCCCCACGACCAGCACAGAACTATCGATCGTTCTTACCACATGCTGTACCTGCTCAGGCGAGCTCATTCTCATGGCGTCAAGCGCCTGCGGGTCTATCTGAAATCCAGACTGGGCAAAAATCTGAATTATCTCACCTGTTTCCATCAGCCAGTCTCCATGTATTTTTTGAATTATGGTTTCTCAAGAGATAAGATTTTTCCTCGAGAATGCATCGATGCTTTTATTTACTTTTGCCCTAATTCCTATCTGGAGGAAAATGGCACTGGAAACATTAGAACAATTCGTAAAGATCATAAATGAGCCTATAAGATCGAAGAAACCTTTAGTTATTGTTGGTTTTCCCGGTATCGGTCTTGTGGGGAACATAACCTGCCAGCACATTATTGAAGAACTTGGTATGAAATATGTGGGTTCGATCGATTCAAAATACTTTCCTCCGCTTGCAGTTCTTTTTAATGGGATCGTCTATATGCCGGTTCGCATTTACGAGGCACCTGAAAAAGATATTGTATTAATAATTTCAGACATTCCAATACACCCTACCGCATCTTATGATATCAGCAAAGTTCTGATAGAGTGGATGCTTAAAATAAATGCTAATAGCATTGTTTCAATCGCTGGAATTGCTACAACAACAGGCGAAAGACGTGTTTTTGGGGGCGCAACCAATACGGAATGGCTTGACAAGATAAAAGATAAGACGGAAATATTTCAGGTCGGGACAATATCAGGGATCTCCGGAAGCATTATGACAGAATGTTTCTTGAAAGGCATATCAGCAGTGAGCCTGCTTGGTGAGACCCCGGGGCCGAATCCGGATCCAAGGGCTGCAGTACAGGTTATAAATGTCATGAATGGATTATTTAACTTATCGATAGACACAGAGAAATTGTTGAGCCAGGCTGACCAGATCGAGCTTGAACTCACCAAGCTGGCAGAACAGGTAAAAACTACTGAAACAACTTCTACTCCCAGGAAAGAATTCCCAATGTACGGGTGATTAATATGCGCTATATTGTTCTAAGTGGAATATCGCATCATGTGATCAAGGAACTTGAACATGAAAAAATAAAGACGATCGAGATAAGGAGCCCGAATAACTTCCGTTCTGTTTTAGAAACTGAGGCCGGAAATGTGATCATTCTTACATCCAGAAGCCAGGAAGATATCAGACCGGGAACGCAGGGCATAATTGTGCAAATTCGTGGTAAACAGGTTACAATGCACAGGGTTATCCAGAAAACCCCTGATTTTTATGAGGAATCCGAGTTCCAACTTGCACGTCTTCAACTGGAAATGAAGGGTCATGCCAGGGTGCGTCGAACCGAAGGAAGCCGACTCGGTGAAGCCATGGTCGTTGACGCGGATGAAGTTCTAAACTTTGAAGGAAGATAGAAGCAGATAGATTTGAAATGAATTGCTATTTCCTAGAATTCTTCCATTATATCCATGTCATGTTCAAAACGTGTTGGTATGCATTTTGGCCGGCTCTTATCCCTGTCCCTGATCTTGTCCTCTAATGCTTTATATACAATATGATACTCCGCATCACGGGAAGGGTCATTTTTTGCTTCTTCTTTTAACTCATTAGAAATGTCCTGCAATTGTCGAATTGACATGTATTTATAGCGGTTTTCAGTGGAGGTCATAAATAAACAATCGTTCTATTGGATATATAATTTTTGGGGCGCATGGTAACAAATATGGTATCTTATTTGGTAAATATTATGGTAATTTATTAAAAATGTCTGGTCTTATATGGTAACAAATACAGTATTATATATGGTAACAAACAATACGATTAGTGACCAGATATAGTTTGAAAAACCGTTATAAGTATGGAAAATAATCCATGAACTTACAAGGAGACAAAAGCGTGCAGGGCATCATTATATATTCAACAAAGAACTGTCCGAATTGCAGGGTACTGAAGCAATTCATGGAGAATGCAAAAGTACAATTCAAAGAGGTAGATATGGCTACCCCGGCAGCATTGACAGAACTGCGCATGAACGGTGTATTCACCATGGCTGCGCCGGTGCTGCAAATAGGAAATAAATTCCATATATATAATGAGCTATTCACACAGGACAGGATAAATCAGGAGAAGATCCAGACCCTTATCAGTGATGCCAGATAGGGTGCAGTTTCATCGCTATGAGGGTACATGTTCATGAATTGCGGCTGCAAAAACTGCATAACCAAACAAAAGAGGTGCAAGAAAAGATGGGTAAATATATAGAAGTACAGATGTCAGAACTCATAGAAGAGAACAAAGAGGAGCTATATGAGGCTCTTGTTCATAAAAAGGAGACGATAGATCAAAAAGTAGTTCTTGTACAGAAAATTAAAGAAGTACAGACAATACAGAAAACACTGGGCGGTTCTCTTGTTTCAGTTATTCCGAAGGTAAGGACAACGGATGGACACCTTATGGACTGGGATCGGGAAACGATCGTAAAACAGCTACTTAAAGAAACAAAACTCAGCGAACAATTCTATGGTACTCCTGCTATTACCATTGAAGAAGCAAAAGTAATAGCCAGAGAAACCGAAAAAAGGATCAGGGATATGAACGTGAAATTCCTGTCCGGCCCTCTTGTACGCGAGCTTGTCAACATTATACTTCTCGAACATGGGCATACAGACTGGCGAAATATCTCAACAAGAGTAGGAACGCCTGTATACGATGCCTATAGAATTGATATGGGAACAGGTTTTGAAGCGCGGGACAACGCCAACCTCCAGGAGAATGCTGAAACAAGCCATAAGAAAAAGGCCGATAAGATGAGCAAGGAACAGTATCTCCTCATGCTTCCTCCAAAGATCTCAGACTCGCACTTAAACGGCGACATCCATATCCATGATCTTGAATATCTGGGAACGCGAGCCTTCTGCCAGGACTGGGATCTTCGTTATTTCTTTTATTATGGCCTTATGCCTGATGGCAGCGGCACCAAAGCAAGCGTGGCAGGGCCTGCAAAAAAAGCAGAAGTTGCGATACTCCATGCTGTGAAAGCTCTTGGCAGTGCGCAGACGAATTTTGCGGGCGGGCAGGGATTCTATAATTTCCTGACTTTCATGGCCCCTTATTTTGAGGGGATGAGCTACGAAGAAATAGAGCAGCTCACCCAGATGTTCGTTTATGAAATGACCCAGATGATGGTGGCACGCGGGGGACAACTGGTCTTCTCCTCTGTCCAGCTCTCTCCCGGCGTACCCTCACTATGGCGTGATAAACCCGTAGTTTATAAAGGCAGGATATGGGACGGTGAACAGGCGGCGCCAAAGCGCACTTACGGCGAGTTCGAGCGCGAGGTGCGTCTTGGTTTTGAAGCCATGATGAACGTGATGCTAAAAGGTGATTACTGGGGCAAACCTTTTAATTTCCCCAAGCCTGAGATCAGCATCGAGCCTGATTTCATGACAGAAGATGAAGAATTCAACCGGATGCATCCTGAGCTTTTGAGCTACCATGAACTCTATACCAAGTCTTTTGAGCTTGCAGCGCGTTATGGCACGCCGTATTTTGATAACCAGCTTCCAGAATATCGTGGAGCAGGTAAAGGAATAAGTTGCTACCAGTGCTGTGCTTACAATTTTTCATCTTCGCATGATAAGGATTCAGAATTTGACGATAAGTTGTATTTCCGTGAAGGCAAGCATTTCTCAATGGGTGCATGGCAGGTAGTTTCGCTTAACTGCCCGCGTGCAGCCTACAGGGCTAAGAAGGACGATGAGGCGCTTTTCCAGGAATTGAAGAACATGATGGATATGTGCATCGATCTTTTCAAGGTGAAGAAGAAATGGATGGATATCGTGATCGGAAACGGCCGGATGCCGTTTGTTACCCAGAGGCCAAAAGATCCTATCACCATGACCCACGGGCAGATAGCTGTTGATACAAAAGGGCTTGTCTATACGATAGGTGTTGTCGGGATCAATGAGATGGTGCAGCATCATACCGGAAAGCAGATACATGAGAGTGAAGAGTCGCGAAAGCTTTCGATCCGTGCAATGTTTGAGATGAAGTTCTATGCAAAAGAACTCTCCCAGAAGTACGGCATGGAGATCGCGCTTGCCAGAACTCCTGCAGAGACTACGGCGCAAAGGTTTGCAGTATCAGATATCCTGCATAAGGAATACAGGAAATGCGCAGAGCCAATTATTAAAGGAAATGTTCCTGAGGCATTAAAGCACATCTCGGAAACAAGAGACCTTCCGATATATTATACAAATGGAACTCACATCCCGCCAAACGCAGATGTATCACTCCCGCAACGCCTCAAGCTTGAGGAGACCTTCTTCCCGATCGTGGATGGAGGCAATATCCTTGATATCTGGCTGGGCGAAGCTGCTCCAGACCCGCATGGCCTTCAAGAGTTTGCGATGAACATTGCCAAGAACACGCAGGTGGGCTATTTTGCTTTCACGAAGGATATGACAGTTTGCATGGATGATTTCCATGTGGCGTCAGGGCTGCTGGAAGAGTGTCCCAACTGCGATAGCGATAATGTCGAACACCTGTCCCGCGTTACCGGATATATCCAGGCTGTTTCTGGATGGAATGAGGGTAAGAAGCAGGAACTCAAGGACAGGAAGAGATATGGTGTGGGGGTGTGAAAGGATGCAGGGATCTTTCTTTTTTTCAGATAAAAATGTAAAGTCAGGTAGTGTCGATCTTCAGTCATGGTTGAGAAAGGCTTCAAAAGAAGAACGGATCGAAATGGCCAGAAAGATCGCATCCACGGTTGAAACATCTGAAGATGAAATTGAATACATCAATACTGAAAACCTGAAGGATATGCACAGGGAAGAAAGGATGTGGATCGCCAGGAAGATCGTGTCGACGATACCGCACGATTGGGGATATACGAGCTGTTAACGGTTGGAATATGCATGAGCCAGAATTAATAAAAAAATTGCTACATCTCGATAAAGAACAGAATGCTGAGATGGTAACAGCTCGAACTAATATGACCGGCATAGTAAAAATGCTTCATGATCCAGGCAGCCAAATGATGGATATGCTGATATATGCTCTTAAACAAGGTAAGATTTGTATTGTCGATGTCTCACAGATGCGGTACACCTGCTTTGATCCTATCAGGCCTTATTCTCCAAAAAAAATTTGATCATAATCAGCAACAATTTACAGCAGATCAGCCTGAAACGATTCCCACTATTGCTGTTGTTAAGGAAGCACAAGCAGTACTTGGTAGTTCAGGTGCAGGGGGTGCTTATTGATTCTGATTTACCCGAACCTATCGATGAAATCATCATTGGAAATAAAAATAGAAAGTAATTCTTAATTCATGAGATAATTTATTAATATTAAAAACAAAAAGGATGGATATATGAGATCATTTATGGTATCAATTCAGAAAGAGGATAAATTCTTTGTTGCTCGATGTCCTGAACTTGGCGTTACTTCGCAGGGAGAAAGTCTAGAAGAAGCACAGGCGAACATCAAAGAAGCCATAGAACTTTTTGCTATGATCCAAGAATCCAGAAATGAACTATCTATGAATTCTTATCGTTACTATTCCTTTGTCATCCAGTAGATCGCCTTGAATTTCTCAGCAAAACCAAAGATATTTTTAGCCATTACAGCCCGTCCATATTCCTTAAGATCTCCACCCTGGTCATATATGAACGTATTATCACCCAGCTTTGTCACTTTAAATATCTCTCCCTTTTCTTCCGTTCCGACATGGAGAACATCCCCTATTTTCATATCCGTAATTTTAGGCCGAACTGTTGTTTTTTCTTCCATAATTGATCACCTTTTTATTTTATCTGTTGCGTGTATTCATCAGTATTAAGTCTTGCCTGATAGTTAAATCTTATCTGATAGTGCATCCTATTCCCTTTAGAAGTTTCACAGCGCTTTCATGTACGATCGCAGCATCACGATCACCATGAATTACTATCCTATAAGTAACGCTCTTCGCATTATTTTTTTTATAAGTATCTATAATACTGGAAGAAACGACCCCATCCCTCTCTGCGATAACATTTTTTATAACATCTTCATCTGAACCCGCTGGAATAAAAACTGATATATCCCGTGTAACATTCTTCAGATTTGCGGATTTCCATACATTCAATTCCTTTTCATTCAAGAGTCTCACATTCTCAATAAGAAATTCAGTTTTTTTTCCGCCCCGTTCAAGAATAACAGTTCGCGGCGTCACTTTACTGACAATGCCGAAGTGAACGACGCCTGAATATATATGCTTCAGGGCTCGCTCACTTTCGATGGAACGTACAAGTTCTTCATGTTCCGCTATTTTTGTGCCTATGAGCTTTTCAGAGCGACGAAGAGCAGATTCCGTATCACCAAAATGTGATGCAGCTTTCTTCATAATCCCAACAAAGCCTTCGACGTCTTTTCTTTTCACCGTCTCTGCCAGGAGGTTGCACTGGTTGATATAGGCTTTATGCACTTTTGCAACTTCGGGGTTCATCTGGATCATGGCATATAAATACGGGTTCTGTTCAAGTATCCTCCCCACAAGATCAAGCATGATATCATACATAGGGCTCATGAACCTGCGTGATCTTGTCACATCAAACTCAAGTTCGCTAAAAACGGCCCCGATGGAAATATATGCAAAATGTGTAAGACCCTGGACAACGGACATCATCTTATCATGCTCTTCCGCCTCCATTATCTCTATATGTGCGCCATTGTCTTCATAAAGACTTCTTATTATTGGCAGCCATTTCCTGCTTCTTCCTTCTACTGACGTAAAAATTACTATCTGTCCCCTGATATCAGGAATAGACGGTCCGAACATGGGATGCGATCCAAGTATTTCAACATCCTGCGGAGCATATTTTTTCATGGATCCCAATGGCCCTTTTTTTACGGATGTGATATCCATAAGAAGGCTACCAGCCGACATTTTTGGAGCGATATCCGATATCGTTTTTTCAGTGATATTGATCGGGACTGATATCATTACGATATCGCTCTTTCCAATTTCACGATCAAGATCATCCGCAAATGGCACACCCAATTCTTGTGCTACCTCTTTTTTCTTATTTATCCCCCATATTGATACATCAAAACCATGTTTTTTATAAAATTTTACGAACCATTTTCCCGTATCTCCGGTCCCGCCAATGATCAGTATTTTCATGAAAGCCTCTCTCTGACAGCTTTTTCCATTATGTCAATAGGCGGGTTCTTCCCTGTCCATATCTTAAATGCTTCAGCTCCCTGATACACCAGCATCATCACGCCGTCTATAGTTTTTGCTCCAGCCTTCCTTGCTTCCCTGAGGAGTCGTGTATTAAGTGGATTATATACTATATCAAACACAACTAGATCCCGATGCATCATGTCAGATGTAACAATGGTTTCTGATACTTTTGGGGACATTCCAATAGCAGTAGAATGTATGAGAATATCGCTATTATTGATAAGTTCATTTAGATCATCAAGACCGCAGCCTGTAGTTTTTCCGGAAATCCCCACATCTTTTGCAAGAAATATCGCCCTTTGCGGTGTCCTGTTGGCTATTGTCACCTTAGCCCCTTCTTCCGCCAGTGTGAATGCGATCGCTCTTGCTGCACCTCCTGCTCCAATGAGCAAAACATTCTTCCCATTTACATGGATACCTCCGCCTTCAAGGGCTTTTAATGCCCCAAACCCATCAGTGTTATGACCTGTAATACCATTCCTGAAATCGACTGTATTGACCGCGCCAATTTTTTTTGCAAGCTCAGTCGGTTTTACTATTTCAAGGGCTTTTTCCTTAAGGGGGATAGTAAGATTAAGTCCGCCGAATCCAAGTGCATTGGCGCCGTGAATCGCATTATACAGCTTTTCAGGGCTTACCCTGAACGCTTGATATTCACAATCCATGTCCAGAGCCTTAAAAGCTGCGTTATGCATTACGGGTGAAAGACTGTGTGAAACAGGATCGCCAAGAACTCCGAATAGCTTCATGCTATCCTAATGAATGGCAATGGTTAAAAAATATTATGATTTAAAATTACGGCCAGATACCGTATGATGCATTGAAAATCAGGACTAATAATCCTGCAAGAATTGCTATTATAACTACGGTTTTGGGCTCGACCAATACTGCGGTCTCTTCAGAATCGTAATATCTCATAAGACCGGCTGAGGACATCAAGCCGCTGCCTTCTTTCTTTTGTGCCATATAGGTGTTAATGTTTTTATTACATTTTAATGTATCGCATGAAAAAACAATTTCATTGTTTTTTCCGTTAATTCCATCGATCTACTTTTTAATTACTTCAAAAAGCATTATAATACCAATTAACAGTATCGCAGCAGACCATATCGAAATATCCAGATTATAAAGCGCAGCAACCCCGAACAGAAGCCCGACCGCCCCAAGCCAGATAGTGAATTTACTTACATTTATCTTCCAGACTATCCTGAGCAGGTTCAGCAAGAGGAGAATTGCGCCGCTTCCTGCATAAATGATCGCCCATTTCTGAGAATTGTCAATTAAGAAGCTTACACCTATAAGAATGAAAAATAAAGCCCAGGATAATTTCACTAATTTGAAATTCAACATGTGCCTGGAATGAATCTCCTTTTCATCCATCACGATTTCTACTTTGACCATATGCATCATAATAAACTGCCAAAACTTGAAGGTTACCCATAAGATTGATATGATGTTAGCTTCATTAACGGCGCAGGTGATAATATGAGTGAATGTTTCCTCTGCCAGACTGCTCTTGAACCCGTTAACGACGCTGAATTAGAAGGCGTGGAATTGTGTGTGGATTGCTGTGAAAATATGGATACCGTCATAAGAGATTATATCTCATCAAGCCCTGGAGGGTTAGACCTTGTCCTTGATATAATCGCAGATGAGATCTCAAGCCCTGAAAGCAGGCTGCGCGATGCCCTGAAAGATGTTGTCAGGGAAGTAATATCTGAAAAATAAAAAGAAAAAAAAATCAGTTTTTTTCTTACTTTTTTAATTGGGTACTCTGTAGAATAAATACATGATCCCTGCAATTATAAGTATAACTAATAAAATAGCCAGGATCACAGTCGTATCACTTTTATTTTCATTTGTATCATTCATTTTATATCATCTCTTGTTTCTTGATGAGATAGTAACTTTTTCTATATAAATTCATCCAAAAACCTTGATCACCGGTATCTATTTTTCAAAATCTCTCAAGTATCTTTTTGAGGCAATGCTGACCATATCCCTGGGGATGGAATGTTTGTTGATCATCAGATAATTCTTTATCAAAACCCTTTCATTCTGATATGCCGATGCTATCGAATCACCATACAAAAGCCCATCGTTTGTTATGGTATATTCATAACGTTGCTGCCAGCGTCCGTTTTTCTCAAAATACCGAAGATCCTCATCAAGCATTCCCATAGCTACAAGAAGCTGGATATCCTCAAAAAGCCTGTCGCTGTATGAGAAGCCGTAACGCATGTGGAACCTGTAATCAAACAGATTCTTTAATTTGTCCTCCTTTGCCAGTTCCCTGACAAGATAATAGATCTTTGCGATATTTCTAAGCCGTGGCATGGTGATCCTTCCGTCAGCCTCGCTGCTGAACAGCCTGTGGGCGCTATAAAAGATCAGGAGAAGACCTTCAATGGGCAGATAATTATCGTTTCGAATAAAGCGAAGGAGATCTGGTGAAAGGGCCTCAATTCCAATAAGGAAATCATTCGATGCATGAGATAACGCAGCATTATCTTTTGATCTTGCAAAAACGCACAAAGATATCTGGCGCGAGATAGCTCTCACAAGACCATTTGCAAGCGCAGATTCATCGTACAGGAAACTTTCATCGTTCCCTATTTTTATGCGGGTGCTTTTGGGGATACCGCCTGCAACATCTAGATCAACGAGAACAGAGGCGCCATATCTTTGCTCAAAACGTCGGGCAAGCCCATCTTCGAACATTTTCTTTGCCACACCATTTCTAGCGATAGTGGAAAGCGCCATTCTTGTCCTTGGATTTAGATTTTTATGAGTAAATCGTGAAACTGCCCCGCAGATAGCAGCTTTTCTAATATTTGCGATCATATTCTTAGATTGGGGATCCCCATTTATTTCTATGAAATTCAAAAGGTCGCCATCATTATATTTCATAAAGAATTCCAGAACAACAGCTTTTACGTCTCCCCCAGATCCTTTGTATCTTGAAAGAGTTCGTTCAAGAGCATGGAGCAGCATCACCCTTGCTCCCTGTGTCCTTGGATTATGGATTATGGCAGAATAATGATGTGATCTGGCTATTAGCATGGATTCAGCAGCAGTAAGGGCCATATCTTCATCGTAGCTAAGTGTTCCCCCAAGAACGATCCTGTCATTATGCAGCAAGATACTTCCTATGATCTGGTCAACATCCACCAGTCCAAAAGATACGCCCGTATGATAAGAATCACGAAGCAGGAAATCGATCCTGTCTGCATCGATATCATTGGAAATGATCTGGGCAAGATAGGGCTTTGATACACCTTCAATATCCCCGGTGGCGATCCTTGAGACTTCCTGGTAAAAAGAAGCATCAGCCAGGGGTGCGATCTGTGGTCTTATATGGAATGAATTCGCGATTACGAATTTTGTGAACATCTCATGGTTTATGAAATTCTTCCCATTAAGGACAGGCTGATATGATGGATTGCGTTTGAGAATGCTTTCAACGACATGCGAAAAAGCACAATGGCCAACGTCATGAAGAAGGGCCGCCATCCTGACCTTTGAAATCTCCATGTGATCCAGTCCAAGAGCTCTTGCTATTTTATCAGCAATGAACATAGTCCCCACGCTATGTTCAAAACGCGTGTGATTTGCCCCCGGAAATGCAAGGTCAGCGAGGCCAAGTTGCTGGATGCGGCGCAGACGGGCCATTTCAGGGGTGTCGATAATGAGCTGTTCAAGATCGCTTATTGCCACATGACCGTAGATCGGGTCGATGATTGAAGGCATAGTGAGTTATTATGATGGGCGGGTATTAAAATGAATCTGCGAAATTTGAGTGAGGAGAGTAAGCCCCTTTATGTTTAGCGCAGGAGTAAAACCCCTGTAGCGCTTATGCGACATTCAGCTATGCGCCGGACTCGGACAGGTCTGGACTGCCCTTTTTGTCCTATTTCGGCTTGCACCCGCGTGGATTCGCCGTTCCATCCGCTTTGAAAATCCTAGCGGATTTTCAATACACATGATCTCGCTCTTTCAAGTTCATCGCATTACTGTGCTGCGGTATCGTTTCTGTTCCAGAGCCAGGATTCTCACCCTACGCACTTGCGTGCGTCCGCGGTCCAGATGGTGAGGGGACTTTCCTCAGCATTGCTGCCGGAAGCCGCCCTTCCTCTCTCAGTCCTTTGTTGGTTTGTTACTTTTTATAGTCTTGCACCTACCTGGCTTTGGGACAAAAATATTAAGTTCGATCAAGCTTTGAAGAATCTTCGTCTTCAGGTAACAGGATAACATCCCTTACATAATATTCAGCATTGAATTATTTAAGGAATTCTTGATAAGCATGAAAGGTGTTGATCCATGCAGTTAAAATTTCCAGATCAAAACCCTACAAACCTTCCCGCTTTCCCCAATTCCTCCTCGATCCTGAGCAACTGGTTATACTTCGCATTCCTCTCACTCCTTGCCGGTGCGCCTGTCTTGATAAGCTCGGCGCCGATAGCGACTGAAATATCAGCGATCGTGGTATCTTCTGTTTCTGCTGACCTGTGGCTTACTACGACCTTGAACTTATTCTTCTGGGCAAGCTTGGCTGCATCAAATGATTCTGAAAGCGTGCCGATCTGGTTCACCTTGAGGAGAAGCGCATTCCCTGCGTTCATTTTTATCCCATGTTCAAGCCTCTTCACATTGGTCACGAAAAGGTCGTCGCCTATGATTATCGTATCCTTCAATTTTTCTGTCAAATTCGCAAAATCTTCAAATGATTCTTCCTCAAAGGGATCTTCTATAGAAAGGATCGGGTAAGTATCAACAAGTTCAGCATAAAAATCGATCAATTCCCCGCCTGAGAATTTCTTGCCATCTACTTTGTATTTCCCTTCTTTGTAGAACTCAGTGGCGGCAGAATCAAGACCGATCGTGATCTTCTTATCATATCCTGCAACTTCTATAGCATCCATGAGAGCATCAAGAGCATCGATCGTATTCTTAAGCGGCGGGGCGTAACCGCCTTCATAGCCCACATTGACGGCAGAATTGCCATATTTTTTCACAAGTATAGCACCCAGGGTATGATAAGTCTCAGAGCCCATGAGAATGGCTTCAGAAAACGTCTTTGCACCGCCTGGCTGGATCATGAATTCCTGAATCGCAAGTTCGTTTCCTGCATGTTTTCCGCCATTTATGACATTCATCGTTGGGCAGGGAAGTGTGAATGCATTTGTACCACCAAGGTAGCGGTAAAGTGATATTCCGATGGAATTAGCTGCCGCATGAGCCACAGCAAGAGAAACACCCAGGATAGCATTTGCGCCAAGTCTGGATTTGTTTTCAGTCCCATCCAGCTCGATCATTATGTTGTCAATGCTTCGCTGGTCACGCACGTCCATACCTATAAGCGCATTCCTTATTTCTGTATTTGCGTTTACCACAGCTTTCAGGACGCCCTTGCCCAGAAATCGCTTACCCCCATCCCTCATTTCAAGCGCTTCATTTGTCCCTGTTGATGCGCCTGAAGGCACACTGGCGCGTCCGAATGCCGTCTTCCCGTTAAGATCATCAACTGCTTCAATATCGACTTCTACTGTTGGATTTCCCCGTGAATCTAAGATTTCTCTTGCCTGGATGTGCTCGATCGTGAACAATGAATATCACCGATTGACCTGAATTGACATACTTATATTTAAAACTGGTTACCTTTTCTCACTCTGCACTACCTTCGCACCCCGATTCATTGCGATCCTTCCGGTCCTGACCATCTCTTTTATACCGAACTGGCGAAGCAGCTGCTCAATGGCATTGATCTTACTCTCATCCCCTGTAACTTCTATTACAAGCGATTTTATACCAACGTCCACGATCTTTGCCCTGAAGATGTCCACGATCTGCATAACTTCGGCGCGGGTGGTTGAATCCACTCCAACTTTGATCAATGCAAGTTCCCTGCTTACTGAATCTTCAGGAGGGATATCACTTACTCTTATTACATCAATGAGCTTATTGAGCTGTTTTTCCACCTGTTCAAGGATATTGTCATCCCCGCTCACAACGATCGTAATACGGGATGTATCCAGGTTCTCAGTGACACCCACTGCAAGGCTTTCGATGTTGAATCCTCTGCGTGAGAACAATCCAGTGACCCTGGTTAGCACACCAGGTCTATTTTCAACAAGTATGGCAAGCGTATGTTTCATTTTGATCACTCCAGATCCAGTATCTCATTGATAGCAGCTCCTGCCGGAACCATAGGTGTGACATTTTCGTCCTTCTCGACCACAAAATCAATGACAGTTGGTCTTCCAGACTTCACAGCTTCAATAATGACATCCTGTACTTCACTTTTCTTTGTGGCTCGCAAGCCAAGAGCGCCGTAAGCTTCTGCAAGTTTTACGAAATCAACGCTTTCTTTAAGGCATGTTGCTGAATATCGCTGGTCAAAGAACAATTTCTGCCATTGTCTCACCATTCCCAGGACTCCATTGTTCAGTATTGCAACAATTACAGGTATATCTTCCTGTACGACTGTCGCAAGCTCCTGTGAGTTCATCTGGAAAGATCCGTCTCCTGAAATATCAATGACAGTACATTCGGGCTTTCCAATCTTTGCGCCCATGGCCGCCGGGAAACCATAACCCATGGTGCCAAGTCCGCCGCTTGAGATAAACGTGCGAGGATCCTTATAATCAAAAAATTGAGCTGCCCACATCTGGTTCTGTCCAACTTCTGTAACAATTATCGCATCAGGGCACACTTCGCTTATCTTTTCGACCACGAACTGGGGGCGAAGCAAATTGTCCTTTTTATAGGTGAGCGGATATTCTTTTTTCCACTTATTAATTTTCTTGACCCAGGCATCCGTCTTAACCTGTTCGATCTTTACAAACCGGGCAAGACTTTTTAATACATTTTTCGCATCTCCGACTATAGGGATATCAACACGGACATTTTTACCTATCTCTGCCGGGTCAATATCTATATGTATTATCTTCGCATTCGGGGCAAACGCCGAGATCTTACCGGTAACGCGATCGTCAAACCGCGCTCCAACAGCTATTATTAAGTCTGATTCCTGGATCGCATAATTTGCATATCGTGTCCCATGCATCCCCAGCATTCCAACAGACAATGGATGCGCTGACGGGAAAGCTCCCATTCCCATAAGTGTTGTGGTAACCGGCGCCATAATGGTTTCTGCCAGGTGTTTTAATTCTTCGCAGGCATCTGAGAAAATAATCCCTCCGCCAACGTAAAAGATAGGTTTTTCAGATTTAAGGATAAGAGATGCGGCCTTTTTTATCTGTTGTTCATTACCTATATAAGTGGGTTTATAACTTCTCAGTTTTACCTCTTCAGGATAATTAAATTCGATGAGCTGACTCTGGATGTCCTTTGGCAGGTCTATCAGGACGGGTCCTGGCCTTCCAGTTCGTGCAATGTAAAATGCTTCTTTAAAAATGGTGGGAATATCTTTTACATCCTGGACAAGATAATTATGTTTGGTGATGGGAAGTGTAATTCCAGTGATATTTGCTTCCTGGAATGCATCATAACCAATAAGAGAACTCGGTACCTGGCCTGTTATTGCTATAATTGGTATCGAATCCATATAAGCAGTCGCAATACCTGTAACAAGATTCGTAGCCCCGGGCCCTGAAGTTGCAATACAGACGCCAGTTTTACCTGTAGCTCGTGCATATCCATCTGCGGCATGTGCTGCTGCCTGCTCGTGCCTTACCAGAATATGCCTGATATTTGCCTCGTATAATTCATCGTAGAGTGGAAGTACGGCCCCACCCGGATATCCAAAGACAACTTCAACATTTTCGCGATATAGCGATTCAATTACTGCTCGCGCACCTGGCATTTTTGGTTTTGTCATTTTAATCTACCTTTTACACAGACTGATATTGTATAAATATTTCTAAGATTTTAGTTTTATACGAATGGAATGCGGATGACGCTGATTACGCGGATACGCGCGGATTTGGACAATCGTTATCCGTGTACATCCGCGTCATCCGTGCAATCCGTGTTCTATTTAATTTGCAGCTTTATATCTCACTTCTTCTCTTGCTGTATGAGCCTGTTTATCCCTTCAAGCACAGCTTCGACCGACGCCATAATAATATCCGTTCTTGCGCCCCTGGCTGTGATCGTTTTCCCACCTTTGCTCAATTTTACCCAGACCTCAACAAGCGCATCTGTCCCGCCTGTTATGGCATCGACATGGTATTCGTCAAGATGTATATCCGCAACTCCTGAAAGGGCTTTCTTTAAGGCATTTATGGCCGCGTCAACAGGTCCTGTTCCCACTCCTGCTTCAACTACATTGTTCCCGTTTACCTTCAACCTGACAGAAGCGGTAGGCATAACAGTATTTCCTGCTACGACCGTGAGTTCCTCAAGCTTGATCTTTGCTTCCTGGTATGTCCCAAGGACAGTTTCGGAAATTGCCTGAAGGTCAGCATCAGTGACACGCTTCCCTTTGTCGCCAAGTTCCTTCATCCGAATGACGATCTCATCGATCTGCCTGTCATTTACCGCAAGACCAAGTTCTTTTAATGCAAGTACTACAGAGCTCCTCCCTGCATGCTTACCCAGGATGATCTTTCGTTCGCGCCCCACAAGTTCTGGGGTTATGGGTTCATATGTAGCTGTATTGGCCAGAAGCCCATGGACGTGTATCCCTGCTTCATGGGTAAATGCATTCCCTCCAACTATTGATTTATTGGGTGATACAGGAATGCCGCTTAGCCTGCTCACAAGCCGTGAGGTCGTATAAAGGCCTTTTATATCGATTTTTGTTTTATATTTATATAATGAATATAACACCATCACTACTTCTTCAAGCGATGTATTTCCCGCGCGTTCACCAATACCGTTTATTGTAACATGCGCCTGGCTTCCCCCGGCCCTGAGGGCTGAAATGGTGTTTGCTGTAGCCATTCCAAAATCGTTATGGCAATGGATGCTAATCGGAGCTGGAAGTTGTGACAGGTCGCTGAATATCTCGTAAGTCTTTTCAGGAAGTAGAATCCCCACCGTATCGCAGAAGCACAATCTGTCAGCTCCTGCATCGATCCCGGCCTTATAAACAGACTTTAGATATTCAAGATCTGCCCTTGATGCATCTTCCCCGCTTAATTCAACGATCAAGCCATGAGATTTTGCATACTCGGTCATTTCAACGGCCATCTCACGCACAGAATCACGATCTTTTTTCAATTTCTGCTGGATATGAAGATCAGATACCGGTACAACAAGATGGATTGAAGCGACATCACAAGAAAGAGCAGCGTCTATATCCTCTTTTTTAATCCGGCAATAGCTGCAAATTTGCGCATTCAGGCCAGCTTTTGCGATCTCTTTTATTGATGCCCGCTCGCCTTCTGAAGTAATTGCAGAGCCTGCTTCGATGATATCAACGCCCAGGCTATCGATCTTTTGCGCTATTAAGAGCTTACTTTGCGTCGTAAGCGAAACTCCAGGAGTTTGTTCTCCATCCCTGAGAGTTGTATCCAGAATTTTTATATCTTTAAATAAAGTAAATCCCTTCTTTCAGTTTTTTTGGCGGGCTTTTTATGATAGGTTTTATATTAGAAAGCTTCTTAAACATAGCGTTTTATATTAGTACTTAGTTGAGGTACAAATATGAAAGACAAATTCATTAAACGACTATCCTTAAATAAGAAGTCTAAAGCTACTCTAAAATCTATCAATTTTGCCATGAGGCACTATAGTTCTTTTCTGGGTAATAAGCCTTTAGAAAATTCAACTGAAGATGATTTATTGGATTATATTCAGAAACTTAGAGATGATGGAAACATCGAAAGTTCTATTGCACTTTATCGGTCTAAGCTAAGACAATTTTTTAATTTCTGTTATGAAGAAACAGATGATATAAAATATAGAAAATTAGTCAAGCTTTTAAAAGGTCAAATTCAAGGCAAAAATATCTCACCTCAAGATATATTATCAGTTGAAGAAATTAAACATTTAATTAATGTTGCCACAACAGAGCATGATAGAGCATTAGTATCCATACTCTATGAATCTGGGATGAGAATAGGCGAATTAGTAGCTTTAAAAATTTCAGATGTAGAAACAAAAGAAAAGGAAGTAATATTCCATGTCCCTAATCAAGAAGGATGTAAAACAGGGGCAAGAACGATACCATGTTTAGAAGTCAGTGGATATGTTCAAGATTGGCTTAAATGTCATCCGTTAAGGCTTCCAGATTCACAATTTATTCTATTAAAAGAGTTTGCAATAAGGAATCATTTAAAAAAGTTAGCAGATCGAGCACAAATAAAGAAACCAATAAACCCCCATTCCTTCAGACATTCAGCTATAACAAGATCAGCTATGATGGGAATGACAGATATTGATATGAGTTATAGATATTGGGGGTCGGCTCATTCAGCTATGTTGAATGTTTATATACATTTATCAAAAGAGATGAATAGCGACTCCTATAAGCGAACTATGGGCGTTTATACTGATGAATCAAGGAACATAAACGCAATAGCCTCTGTTTGTGTTGAATGTGGAAAGTTAATTCAGGCAGGCAGCTTGTGCAAGATATGCCAGGATTCAAAGCGATTATCAACAGAAAACAGCGACCTTAAAACCCGATTAAACGTTGTGGAAGATCAGCATAAAAAGGATATGGATGACATGAAAGCACAGATGGCAAACCTCATGGAATACATCACTGATAGTGTAAAAGACAAAATAGATGAAGGCGGCATGAGGGAAAATGACATTGAGAGATTAGAGAAGTTTGCAGATGAATTGCCTGGAAAGATTGCAACAAGAAAAAGCAAGTAAAATTTTGGACATTCGATATGCTGTAAGCCTATTATATATACACCATTCCCAATAGCTTTATAAATCCAGATGTTAATATTAATTTCTAGGTAAAAACTTATGAAGCGAAAATTACAGAACAATAATAACAGCCTGATAATATCAGTACCTAAGGAATATGTCAAGGACCTGGGGTTAAAAGTAGGCCAGCAGCTTGACTTTAAACTCTATGGTGACAGAATGATAGTGATACCCGTGCTGCAGAAGGAACCTTGTATAAAAAGTATAGAATAACAAATTCTATTATAATGAATTAATAAAAAGGGGAATTACACTTATCGCATCGTTGGGCAATCTTTCCCAAATTTACCCAATGATGTCGAGTGTTCTCTCTCCGTCAAGAGTTGAATAACATGTTAGAAACCACGTTAGAAAATATAAACTTATCGAGCAGAATAAGAACAACAGGACTTCGCGAAGGACGGGAACAACTACAATGAGTAATCAATATATTTACATAATCATGTATATATTTTTCGCAGCGGTGAAATAATGCCTGAATTTGAAGTAACACCAGATAGATCGGGATTCTTAGGATATAATTCACTTGATGGAATGAATATACAATGGCAAGAGAAAAATATTTCATTGAAAGAAATTAACTCAGATGGAAGTATCAGAGGAATCAACTCACGACCAATTAGAGACGGCCACATAAATAAACTTAAAGCAAACTACACAGGTGATACTCCAAACCCAAAGGTGATGTGGCACAGCATAGATGAGTTCTATTATATTATAGACGGCCAACACATGTTTAACGCATGGTTGAGCAATATCAACGAAGGAAAAATTGATAGGCCAGAGTCCATTAGATGCAGTGTAATACAAGATCTATCTGGAAGGACCATGGATGGAAACATAGACGAAGATAGAGATACCGCATATATGTATTCGTTCCGAATGAATGACGGAACCGAACGCAACTGCATTTCGGATATTATTGGAATGGTCATGGTACTTGCTGATAAGTATATCAGAGAAAATAAAAAAGTGAAAGGTATCATTGAATATATAACGGAAAAACAAGCATCAAATAAGAAACTTTCAAAAGAAACAATTTATAAATACCATAGCATTGGAAAGAAATTGAAAGCACTTAATTTATTGGAAGAAGCACAGCTGAAGAGGTTAACTATGATTGAAATCGAAGCATTAATTGCACGTTATAAGTTGGTTGATGATAAAAAAAAGGTCTCAATGAGGTTATACATACCAGACGCAGACAAATTTAAAGAACAAAAATTCGATGATTTCAAATTTTGGCAAAAATTATTAAGAGAAGATATCACGCCAAAAATGATCCTGGAAAAATTCAAAATTTGAAATCTGGAATGTATTACAGATTTGTAATAAACAAGTAAGTAGAATACTTGTTCGTTACAGATTTAAATTGAAATCTGTAATGCATTACAAATTTAATGTAATTCAGATCGTAAAGAACCCATAAATATCGAAAAACCCCAGAACCCCACCATGTCCAATAAAACGTAAAAGATAACTATATCACGTGTATGTCAAAGAATGTAAAAACCATCAGAACTCAATTGAATCACCCCTTGGTTACTACAGCATAAATAAAGCCATGCAGCGAACTAGAGATTTGGTTCGAGGTTAAAGCTGGAAGATGAATCTTTCAATGCTTGCACGATCTGATTCAAAAGGATAAATTAGGAATCATTCTTTTTGATTCCTTTAAATAATATTTAATTGTTTTTTCTGCCATGAATTTCAGCGTGACATCCCCTGCATAGAGCTACCAAATTATTTTCATTATCATATTTAAAATCTGTCGGATATTTACGATGATGTGACTCTAAATTACGTAATCCGACAATGTTTTCACATTTATAACATTTACCATTAGCTTTCAATCTAAAATTGTAAGATAAATTTTTCCAATTATCAGAATGAATATATTCATCATATGTTAAAGGCCCCCTTGGAAAATAAGGTGGTTCCCCACCTAGTTCTTTTTTACCATATTGTCCTATTATAATAGATATTACTACTAAAATAATAATTACGATGATACCTTTCCCTAAATAAAATAAAATAAATGAACCTACTGCTGGAAATAATAAACTAATAAATGCATCGATTTCGCTCATATTTTCCAATCACTTTTATTAAGTTATTCTAATAAAGACATTTAAATGGTTCTACTATTTAAAAATTTTGAAATGTTTCTCTCTTGGTGTAGTCCCAAAAAAATGATATCAAATTATTGCACCACACAGGGTGTACAGCCTCGCCCCCAATTAATGGTGAAGAGAATTAATCGAAAACAAATAAAAACGCATAAATAGTTTGCTCTGAATCTAAACTAATGCTATGGTGGTATAATGGCAAGAAAATCTGATATATTTGGATCTAATCCCTTTCCTAAATTTTATAGGGACACAGATAAGGCTTTTGGGAGATCAACTACAACAAAGTCAACACGTTCCAATAATAGTGGTTATTCCCGCCCAAGAAATTTTTTCGGAAATAATAGAAGTAATAATTCAAGATTAGATGTTGTCATACACGACCCTTATGAAGATCGTATACGGGAACAAAGAAACCAAGAATATAATTTAATGTTTATTAAATTGTTACTAATTGGTGGGGCATTATATGCCATATATTATGTTTTGAATCAAATTTGGATATCAATTTTATCTCCTATAATCATATTTATTATAAGTATTAAATATTATTTTGTTTTAGGCATTTATTTAATAGGAATGGTAATGGTTACAATGTACTTGGAAAAGAGAAATATTAATCGGCCATATTCGTTATTAGGTGGTATATTCACATCTGGTATTTTAGCTCTTACAATTATGTCATTTTTTGGATTAATCTAACATATGCCCTGGTGATTTTATGAATAACGCAAAGTTATCGATTTTGATGTATGTTTTCGTGATGGGTTTTGTGGCAATGCTAATACTTTCCGGAACGGTAAAGGGCGAACCTCAATGGTATAGTGGCACTAATATCGGAGAATTGGTAAGAGGTCAAGCTATAGAAATTAATTTTGATAATCCAAAATATGTTAGCAAAGTTTATATTGAAACGGGATGTGAATCCAAGTTGTTCCTATATTAGTCCCACCTACGGACACACTAATTATATTAATAATTTTATGCTGGTCTAATCAACCTCACATCTGACAAATTAATCGGGCT
>JAPMTR010000008.1 GCA_026552975.1 Candidatus Methanoperedens sp. | reverse complement strand
GATCGTTTCCACGGACACTGATATTTCCACAACTACAAATGAAACGGGCTTCTATTCTTTGAGTCTTACAAATGGAACGTATCATTTAACCGCAAGCAAAGATCCTGACTATTATCCCAATAGCAGTGTCGTTGTGACAATTGCAGCCTTTACAAATGTAACTCAGGATATTACTTTGACACTTAAGCCAACTGGCAATATAAACGGGACAGTAATAACAGGATAGGAGATAAGAATCATGAGGAAAATAGTTGCTGCAGGAAAATTACATAGAATAGGTAGTAATAAATATATTTACTTAATTTTAAGTTTGTATATTATTTTAAATGTTTTGGCAGTTTATGCAGTTCCTGTTACTGATATTCATTATAATTTGAGAGATAATCAAACAGATTGTAATCTTTGCCACGGTAAAGAATCCCTAAATTATCCGCCAATAACAATTAAAAATCCAGTTTCAACACAAAATATAAATATCCATAGCATCGGACAAAATACTGCAGGATCAATCGCAGCAGCTAATGTTGCCGGAAATATCACTCTTATAACCAGCGTGGGTCAGAACTGGTATCAGCAGGGCATATACGGGCCAAACGCGTCTGGAAATATCTCTGTAGATAAAAGTTGGGGCTGGACATTTTTTGACGAAAATCCTCCCAGCGATTATTTTATGCCTTCGGATAAAACAATCCAAAAAAATAGGATATATGCTCTCCTGCTCGATAGTGGAAACAACAGTAATCCGATAACAGGTGCTCAGGTCAATGCAAATGTGACTTATTGGCTATATAACGGGACAACGTATTCGAACAAGACCAGCCAGATTCCATTAATAGAGGATATGGATCATAGAGGTCTCTACGTTAATAATTTTACTTTTTATGGCGGAACAACATACTATGGTTATGGTATGACATGGTGTGACGGTTGCCATCTTTCATACTATACAAGTGCGCCGGATTCAGAAATTGGATACTTTCCTGGTAACTATACGGTAAGAATCAATGCCAGAGCAAACGAAAAGGAAACGATATCCAATCTAAGTTTTGAAGTGACACCGTGGGGATGTGAAGATTGCCATGGAAGCGGTGACCAGCACAGGGATAATAAGGTTAATTTTAAATTTGCAGACATGGATTCAGCATGCTATCTCTGCCATGGTGTGAACCAGATAGTCCATGACACAACAGATGCCGGGAACCCCCACCAGAACACAGGCCACAGGAGCATTCCATGCACGGATTGCCATACAAATAAAAGTATTAACCGGCTGGGATTCAATGGTGTAACGTTTACCCGGGGAGGTATTAACAATGCCCAGCTGCCAATTTATGATTCTGTTTTTACCCAATTAAATGGCGGGACTCATGAAAACCTTACTTGCATTGATTGCCATAATAATCTAACACTACCAACGCCACCAGGAAACTTTAAAATAGATAATTACACTATAAAAAATACAATAAATAACTTCACTGGGAACTTCGCAAATATACAGGAGTTCCAGGATTATTATGTCCTGAATGTGACTCCCACAGGATCACTCAATATTACTCTTAATTGGGAGGGAACTGCAAACATAGGATTCTACCTCTACCCACCAAATTTTAATCCAAGAAACAGAAGTGATCCATTAAATCCTGGTAAAGGAGATTATCCTTATTATAATGGTTCAAATGGGGAAATTTTCATAAAGCCGAAATATTTTGCCAATAATACACCCCAGACAGGCAAATGGATACTTGAAGTATATGGATATGACCTTCTTAACTGGATAGGTACATTTAAACCATCGATCAACTACACAATAAACTCCACCCACCCCATCCAGCAAAAAGATCTTCCTGCTATACCAGAATGCAACAGCTGCCATAATTCAAATGGAATCGGCAATGCATACACCACGGATAGTATCCCCGACTGGAATCCCGGCTTTGCCCATGTGGATATAAATAACGATGGAAATTTCGATATACAATGCAGGATGTGTCATAATGCCATGCACGAAATAACGATC
>JAPMTR010000007.1 GCA_026552975.1 Candidatus Methanoperedens sp. | reverse complement strand
GTCAATGATTTTGTACTAAATAATGCTAATGAAATTACTGACATTATAGCACTCTCTAATATCACAAGAACGACAACAAGTTTGACTACAACAGATCTTATTCTAAAAACAGGAGCGCTTACTACCGGTAACTATCTTGTCAATACACTGGTTGTTAACAATACCAACCTGACAGTTGCTTTTGATCAGCGTTTGCTCACTTTAGGGGCTGTATTAACAACTCCAGTGACAGCAATAAATGGTACTGGATATATAAATGACAATTTGAGCTTATCAACTCCAGATGCAAATATTACTCTTACAATACCAAATGGCATACGTGCGACGCTTTCAGATGGATCAACTCCGATATCGTATATCACTTCATATGCCCCAACCGCTTTTAATTCCACCCTGGTGGGTGCAGCATCAGGCTCAAACCTGAAATTCCTGGGTAAGAATATTACGCTTCTCCCGGCCGGGGCAATATTTGATCCTTATATACTTATAAGGATCAATTATTCAGATGCGGATATCCCGGACGGTGTGAGCGAAGATTCTCTTAAAGTATACTGGTATAATGGGACTACGGGAACCTGGACACCATTGATCACACAAGAGCATAATAAAATAGGTAATTATTTGATAGCGCAAGTAACACACTTCTCAATATTCTCCCTGCTGGGCACTGTGACCCCAGGGGCGCCAGGTTCAGGCGGAGGGGGAAGTGGATCCAGCGGCTGTGGGAGCGGAGTGGTAACCAGAGAACCATCAGACAATATAGCCCGCCTGGAAACAATCGAAAAATGTCTTGATTACAGCAAATCAGTTCCATATATGTTCAAACTTCCTGAGCTTAATATCTATGAAATAGTTATTATGGGAACAGAAAATGAAAATTACGGTGCACTCAGGGTTGAGTCACTCAAAGGACCAACAAAGATCGCGGGAATATCGACACCCCCAGAAACAGTATATAAGAACCTGAATATATGGTTTGAAAGCAAAAGGATCAAAGAAGCATTGATAAAGTTCAAAGTTGAGAACACCTGGATCAAAAACAATAATATCGCCAGTAGGGATATATTAATGATCAGGTGGAATGGCAACGAATGGACAAAGCTTGAAACCCTGGAATTAAATAAAGATGACACAAATACCTTCTATGAGGCAAAGACGGACGGCTTCTCAAGTTTTGCAATAATTGCACTTAAAGATGGGGCTGAAACGACACCTGGAGTAACTGAAATAGCAGGAACGCCGGTCAAACCCCGGGGAACAGAAAAAGCAACATCTGCACCAACAGAGAACAAGACATCCGGTTTTGAAGCAATAGTTGCCGTTTTTGCAATAGCAGCTTACTTTGTTATTAATAAGAAAGGTAAATAAAAGGGGGAAATTTTTCTTCCTTTTATCTTTTTCTCAATTCTGTTATTTTTTGCCTTGTTGACCTGAAATTAGATTCATTTGTTGGACAATCACAATGGCAGTCAGGGCAACAAATTCCCATTCAATGTAATTATTAATAACTATTATGCTTATGATACGAAATCTTTAAGTAGTGTTGATAATATTAAATCTTATCTGGTATATTCTACTAAAGGCGGTATCTCTTAATGAAAAGCAATAGAATTATATTTAAAAAAATTTTGATTTATATGTCAATTTTTTTGTTGATGTTATCCACAGGAATTCCTGCAAATGCTGGAATTAATTTTAATTACACGGACGGAGGACTTATTAATTATACTATCAATGATAGTGTATTAAACTTCCCCAACTTTGTCAGGTTGGTCAATGGCAATATAGAAATGCCATCTATAACCCTGAAATTCGCAATAAATAAAACCATTGTAAGTGGAAGCAAAAGTATAGTAATAAATACAAGTTCCTTTGGGCCTAAGACCACAACTTTTCCCAATCAAAAAGTTTACCTGGTGGCTGGAAATACTGCCACTGTTAGCTATATGGTAGATGCTTCAACCTCTTTTGCGAACACAGCAGTCAACGTAACGATATATAGGATGGTTAGCAATAACG
>JAPMTR010000105.1 GCA_026552975.1 Candidatus Methanoperedens sp. | reverse complement strand
CCTTCAATTGAAAATTAGCAACGAACTAAACGAACTCAAAACGAACTCCAGCAGCACAAGTTCGTTCGAGTTCGTACCAGTTCGTTGCTTAAAAAACCAGCAAAATAGAACACGGATGACGCGGATCGCGCGGATCTCCACGGATAATTTTTATCAGCGTGCATCCGCACAATCCACCATCTCTCGTTTTCCCCCTCTTTCCTGAATAAAACATGTTCGACCTCAAGACCCCCAAACAACCATCCGAAGACGCCATCATAGTCACCAACGTCTCAAAGCATTTTCGCATCCCACACGAAAAGAAAACGAAGCTCTTTGAACACGTAGCAGGAACATTGAAAGGAACCACATCAACCTATGAAGAATTCTGGGCCGTAAAAGACGTCTCATTCACAGTAAAAAGAGGCGAGACCCTGGGTATAATCGGTGAGAACGGAAGCGGCAAGAGCACTTTGCTAAAGATCATAGCTGGCGTATATGCTCCCGACTCAGGCACTGTAAAAGTAAACGGCAGGATCGCTCCGTTCTTGGAACTTGGTGTTGGCTTCAACCCTGAACTCACAGCAGAGGATAATGTCCGGCTTTACGGCGCGATCATGGGGATGTCGAAAAAGCAAATGGAGGATAAGTTCGAAGAGATATTCGAATTCGCGGAGCTTTCTAGATTCAGGAACATGAAGCTGAAGAACTTTTCAAGTTGGATGTACGCCCCATCCTGCAAATGAGGCGGCGGGTGTTCCACTGACAAAGGATGCTGGGAGATAAGTTCAAATTGAAGGGAGATGGGGTAGTAATATATGCTCCTCATTCAAATGATATCATTAAAATCAGCTGTCTTACAAATGTGTAAATCTTATTATAACTGAAAGATATTCAATGCTGTAAAATAGCAGTGATAATGTGATCGAAAGAATTAGAAATAGCGCCAAAAATGAAAACATAGAGTTTACACATCATGCAAGGACGCAAATGTATAAACGAAATATTAACTCAACCGATGTGCGACAATGTTTACTTAATGGGGAAATAATTGAAGAATACAGTGATGATAAACCATATCCAAGCTTTTTAATATATGCTAAACTCGATCAAAAATATCTCCATGTTGTATGCGCTGTTGCTGAGGAACAGTTATTTATAATTACAACCTATTATCCTGATGAGAATTTATGGATAGACCACAAGAAACGAAAATGAATCTGAATTGTCCGATCTGTGGAGGGCAATTAAAAAATGATAAGATTCGAGAAAATATATGGGTAGATGGCAAACTGCTGGTTATCGATAATCTGCCGTCAAAAGTGTGCATGCGTTGTGATGAGTCCATAGTGGATTATAAAACCATGAAAAAAATTGAACAAATAATTGAAAAATTCAAACACAAAGAAATTGAGGGCATTAAATTCACAGCTTATGAAGTAGATTCAGGAGCAGTAGCTCTTGCATAATTAGAATTGTATATAAACTATTATCAAATGTGGTCAACTTTTCCTTAACATCGAGTACAGTGTACTTCCACTTTTCTCTGTCTCCTCTGTGCGCTCTGTGATTTTTTCAAAGCAAAATATTATATATAAATATAAATAAATACCCCGGCGCTCTGCATACCCCGGGCAACCACCCAAACACCAAAAAAACATGATATCTCCAAAGCATATCATGAAAATTAAAGATAAGCTTTATACTGATGATATCAAATAATGACTAATAAAAATCAGAAAATAACAAACCGCAGATAAACACAGATGAACGCAGATTTATTGCATCGAAAATTATTAGCGTTCATGGACAAAAATAAAAAAAAATAAATGCTAAAGGATAGGAATAGCAGATAAAAAAAAGCATGAACCCTAAGATTAAAATTAACAACGAACCCAACGAACTCAAAACGAACCCCGGCAGCATGAGTTCGTTCCAGTTCGCACCAGTTCGTTGTTCAAATACCCAGCAAAATAGAACACGGATGACGCGGATCGCGCGGATTTACACGGATAATTCCTATCCGCGCGTATCCGCGTCAACCGTTGCGCCAGTTGACGTCGCCCACACGTATGGCTCTGGCCATACGTGGAGATCTATGTCTTGCGCGCAATCCGCGTTCTA
>JAPMTR010000011.1 GCA_026552975.1 Candidatus Methanoperedens sp. | reverse complement strand
GGTTTTTTAAGCAACGAACTGGTACGAACTCGAACGAACTTGTGCTGCTGGAGTTCGTTTTGAGTTCGTTTAGTTCGTTGCTAATTTTCAATTGAAGGCTCATGCTTTTTTTAATCTGCTATTCCTATCCTTTGGTATTTATTCTTAGTATATAATTGTTTACATAAACGTTGAGAAATATCTATGCAAAAAATCTGCGTTCATAGGCAATTATCTGCGGTTTCTTCTTGTTTCTGTGTTTTATTAGTCATTATTTGATGGCATAAGTATAAAGCTTATCTTTTAATTTCATGTTGCTTTGGAGATTTTTATGTTTTCTGGTATCTGGTGGTTGCCGGGGTCACGCGAAGCGCCACAAATATTTATTTTAATAAAATCATATATTATTTATAATAAATATCTAACTATTTCATAATTATTCTCTTATAGTTCATTCATTTAAATCTAATATATTTCTTATAAAATTCATGAATTCACGCACACCCAAAGCAGGATCGTCATTTATACTGCTCTCTTGCGTATTACTTTGTGAGCCATTATGGAAATGCTTGGGGTATGTAGAAACTCCCTTCCAACAAGGATTAGGAAAATTATCATGGCGATACATTTTTCCATCCATTTGTCTTCTTTCCCAGTGATATATTAGAATCTATACTAATATCATCATACTCTGTATCAACTATTCTTTTCAGTTTAATTATATCTGCCACTAATTTTCTCCATTGCCTTTAACATGTCATCTCTTCTGGATTCGAGATAATCAAGTTCCATAAAATCATCCATCATATCCTCTTCTTTGATCTCTCCCTTTTTTAACTTTTCATCCAATTCAAAAATCGATTTTATGCCATGTTTTGTACCGATCTTGTAAATACGTGCTTCTATATTTCTTAATTCCTTTTCCAGAAAGGTTCTAATGCTTTCGACCTCTAATTTTTCCTTACTCAGGTGGAGAACGTGCGCCACATCTTCAAATATTTGCATATTTTTCCTCGCATTAATTTAACAATATGTTTCCTTTAAGCATAATAATATTAATATCTTATTCAAAAATTTACTGAATCTCAAATTACGGAAAGTTTTGACATTCTCTCGATGAATGGATAATTCTAATATTGATCATCCTCTATTAAAAGACCTAGTGACCCAAAAACCAACCGTTTCAATAATCGTCCTTAACTGGAATGGAAAGCAGTACCTTGAAACCTGTCTTTCATCACTCATCAAGCAAACCTATCCTTATATTGAGATCATTTTTGTAGATAATGGCTCCAGCGATGGGTCAATAGAATTCGTAGAAAGCAAATATCCGGAAGTTATTATTGTAAAGCACCTCAGGAACCTGGGTTTTGCAATGGGAGTAAATAGTGGCATAGAGGCGTCGAATGGAGAATATATTGCCACGATCAATAATGATGCCCGGGCTGATATGGATTGGATCGCCAACCTCTTAAAAGTTATAGACTCAGATCCTGATATTGGCTGCTGTGCATCAAAGATGCTGCGTTTTTATGAACGGAATATAATCGATTCAACCGGGATCGAAATATACCAGAACGGAAATGCATACGACAGGGGCGCCAATATCAGGGATTCAGGTCAGTTCGATTCTATGGAAGAGGTTTTCGGAGCCTGTGCAGGTGCAGCCATGTATAAAAAAGAGATGCTTGATGAGATCGGACATTTCGATGATTCCTATTTTGCATATTTTGAAGATGTTGACCTTTCTTTCCGGATGCATCTTTTTGGCTGGAAATGCATCTATGTCCCTGAGGCTATTGTTTACCATATGCATTCAGCCACATCTCAACAGGCATCGCCATTTAAGATCTACTATCTGGAAAGAAATAAACTATGGAACATGTGGAAATATTTTCCTGTAAAAACTCTGATAATGCAACTTCCCTATACGAATATTCAATATTTCAAATATTTATTTATATTTATTAATAAGATATTCCTGGGAAGCGAAATAAATGAAAAGGAAGAGCCAATTCTTAAATATAGTCTTTTCTCGATCGCCTGGGCTGTAATTCGCGCAAAATTTTCGGCTTATTTGAAACTTCCCTGGATTATCACCTGGCGCAGGAAAATGAGATCAAAAGGTCTGGACTTTTCGGGGATGGAGTCGTGGATAATGAAAGGGTGATGAGGTATATTTCATAACCTGATATATTC
>JAPMTR010000047.1 GCA_026552975.1 Candidatus Methanoperedens sp. | reverse complement strand
GTCAATGATTTTGTACTAAATAATGCTAATGAAATTACTGACATTATAGCACTCTCTAATATCACAAGAACGACAACAAGTTTGACTACAACAGATCTTGTTCTAAAAACAGGAGCGCTTACGCCAGGGAGTTATCTCATCAATACGGTAGTTTTCAACAATACCAACCTGACAGTTGCTTTTGATCAGCGTTTGCTCACTTTGGGGGCTTTATCAATAAAACCGGTGAACGCCAATGGTACCGGATATATAAATGAAAATTTAAGCATTCTAACTCCAGATGCAAATATTACTCTTACAATACCAAATGGCACAAGGGCAACGCTTTCGGATGGAACAACTTCGATATCGAATATCACTTCATATGCCCCAACCGCTTTTAATTCCACCTTGGTGGGTGCAGCATCAGGCTCAAACCTGAAATTCCTGGGTAAGAATATTACGCTTCTTCCGGCCGGGGCATTATTTGACCCTTATATACTGATAAGGTTCAATTATTCAGATGCGGATATCCCGGGGGGTGTGAGTGAAGATTCTCTAAAAGTGTACTGGTATAATGGGACTACGGGAACCTGGACATCATTGACCACTCAAGAGCATAATAAAACAGGTAATTATCTAATTGCACGAGTAGCGCATTTCTCAATTTTCGCCCTGCTTGGCACTGTAACCCAAACAACACCGTGTTCAAATTGCGGTAGTAGCAGTGGCAGTGGCGGTGGTGGAGGTGGTGTAGTGTCTGCAGAACCCTATGAAAACATAGCCAGGTCAGAAACACATGATATGAGCCTTGTTCACGATAAACCGATAACATATACATTCAAACTTCCAGAACTGGGAATATATGAAATAGATGTTATTGGAAAAGAGAGTGAAAATAATGTGGATCTAAAAATCGAGTTACTCAAAGGTCCAACAAAGATGGCATTAATATCAGCGCCCCCAGGAATTGTTTATAAGAATATGAATATCTGGGCCGGAAGTAAGAGGATCAAAGCGGGGCTGATAAGGTTCAAAGTTGAGAACACATGGATCGCGAACAATAATATCGCAAAGGGTGATCTTGTGATGATCAGGTGGAATGGGAATGAATGGACAAAGCTTGAAACCTCAGAATTAAATAAAGATGAAAAACACACATTCTATGAGTCAAAGACACCAGGTTTCTCAAGTTTTGCAATAACTGTGCAAAAAGGAGGGGAAGTGTCCGCATCAACACCAGGACCAGGAGTGACTGATAATGCGAGAATTTCGACCAAATCTGAATCTGAAGAGACAGTGACCGCTGTGCCAACGAAGAAATCACCAGGATTTGGAGCATTGGGTGCAGTACTTATAATGGCAGTTTTCTTCTTTGTTATGAAGAGGGTCGATAAATGAAAGGAGAACATCTCTCCTTTTAATATTTTTTGTAGATAATAATGCGAAAATTGTTTTGGTTTATTTCGATCTTGGTCATTGCATCAATTGAACCCATCAATGCAGCTGAGAGCGCCGAAATAACACTTACAAGGTCACTTGATGTTCCTGACAGAACAGTCAGTTTTGAGAACCAGACATTCAATATCGTAGAGATTGGTAATTATAAAATCAATCAGGATATTGGCTTTACAGTAGATGCTCCTGGTGTAGATGAAATGCTTGTAATTCTATATGATCGGTACAGGCTATCTGTTTGGTTCGAACGTTTCAATAGCACGAATGGGCGTGTTGTTGGGGTTATACCAGCGAACAAAACAGGTGAGTCAGGGACTTATGCTCTTACTGTATCTCATAACAGAAGTATTATTAGCGCCATACCAATAGTAATATCTGATTATACTATTTCTGTCGTGCCTGAGGGAAAAAAAACAACCGCTGGCAAGGTTTTTGATGTAGATGTAATAATAAAAAATAAGAAAGGTATTCCAGTAAATGTGGAAAATACTGTCAAGGTCGTACTGGCACAGGGGAGTTCTTCTATCGAGACGAATGTGACAAATAAAAAAATAGGGGAGTATGTGGCACATATCGAAATACCACAATCATCAAATGGAACGTTTTCATTATACTCAGTAATAACAACAGAACGTAAGGTATATATGAATTATCCAGAGATATTAGGAGTACAAAGCGGTGGTTATATAGAGATAATGCAACCTTCTGCTGAAAAAGCTCCCATGGTAAATGCAGCAGTTATGGTATTTCTCCTGATTTGTGCAAGATTCTTTGTGAGGAAAAATTATGAACTTTAGATTAAAAGTATTTGCGGTGATTATTTTATTTGGTTTACTCGCTGGACACGTAGGGGCAGCAACGATAACATTTGATAAATCGCTTGACGTGCCTGATAGGACTTTTACCTGGGAAAATAAAACTTATTATATTACCCAAATAGGCAATTATAAACTAAATGAAAATATCAATTTCGCATTAACTTCCGGAACAGATACAATACTTGCTGTTCTGTATAATGCTGACAAAAATTCTGTTTGGAGTAAAACAAAATTCCCGAATGAGGACAAATCCTTTTCAATCCCTGCAGGTATTGTTATAGTGCCTGGTATTTATGGAATTGTAGCCTCCAGCAAACCGGATGCTATTATTATTGGAGCTAATCCGTTAATCATATCAGAATATGATCTGGCAGTAACACCAAATGTCACGAATGCAAAACAGGGGGACATTGTAAAAGTTACTGTACGGGTCTCTAAAAATGGAGTTCCTGTAAATGTTGCTCCTAATAATGTCGAAGTGAAGTTTATACAGGATTCAGCTTATTTTCCAGAAGATTCAGTAGCTATAGCTACGGCCATTGGTATATATGAAGCAAATATCCAGATCCCTACTACTGCCTACGGGAATCATAATTTATATGCGGCAATTACAACAGGCTCAAAAATTTATGGTTACCCTGAAATAATAGGTGCTGCAAGCGGTGGATCAATTGTATTGCCCTCATCAGCGACTTTAACCCCTTCATCCCCTGGTGGAAGCGCAGGTGGAGGGGGCGCTCCTTCTGGTGAGGAGTTCAAGAATATAGAAGTCAGTGAAACATATGAAAAATATATTTCCAGAGGTGTACCATCATCTTATATATTCAGGCTTGTAAGCAATCCTGTCAATGAGGTCTCAATAACAAGCAATACAAATGCAGGTGATATCGCGGTAAAGATCGAGGTGCTTCGAGATATCTCATCCCAGGTCAACCGCCCGGCATCAGGTATTGTATATAAGAACCTCAATATCATAGTTGGAAAATTTGGGTTTGCCGTACCAGGGAATATAAAAGAAGCCTTTATAAAATTCAGGGTCGAAAATTCATGGATACAGGAAAATAACCTTGCCAGCAGCGATATAGCCATGGAAAGATGGGATGGAAGCAAATGGACACCTCTGGAGACTATCGAAAAGAGCAGGGATGAAACATATACATTTTATGAATCAAAGACCGATACCTTTTCAAGTTTTGCAATAACAGGGTCAAAACCAGAGGCTATGCCAACTGTTACATCTGTTATCACGGTAACGGGGACAGTTATCCCCACAGATGCGACCTCAGAGCCTGTCCAGGCCGGGAATGAGGTTCCGGGATTTGAAGCAGCAGGTGCTATCCTGGCATTAACATTGATGACTTTGATCAGTGGATTCAAATATAAAGTCTAACTATTTGCATTAAATCCCATGTTGATGATAATGATGAGTATCATAATTAGATATGTTTATATCATCATAAAATAATGAAATTATGTGAATCGCTGCAATAACTATCGGGTCGAATGGATCGAATACAGCAGTATTTTTATAATTTATAATACTGCTGCAAATGATTCTGCAGCGAAAGGTACTTCAGACAAAACTCCCAAAGGTATTTCGGGTATATCGGCATCAATTCTACTCACTTTTACAAATCCTGTTTTTCCAGATACATTGGATCCGCTACATTCAATTACCCTGCCAAGAACTAATAGTTTAGATCATAATATAATAAAAACTTTCAGGATACTTGGGTTAATGGCTTTAATAAGCTACATGACTGTAATTATTTTCACATGGATGTTTGCAAACATTGAAGGTTATGTGTATTTTTCGGCAGGTGAACCTGTTCTATCAATAAAATATCTTGAATGGTTACTTGGATTACTGGGGATCATCGTGGCCGTTAATTATCTGCAAAAGGAATTAAATGAAGGAAAGCTTTAACCATAATAAAGTATTCATGCGCTGGATTTATCTTTAAAGAGGACGTGAATTCTAATTAAATGTGGAAAATCGAAGATGCAATAGAACTCTATGGAATAGACCGATGGGGTAACGGGTTTTTTTCTTTTAACCGGAATGGTAATTTGATCGTAAAACCCACGAAAAATGACGCGCTGGTCATTGATCTTAAGAACGTGGTTGATAATCTTGCCTCAAAAAAAATAAATTTCCCAATATTATTCAGATTCCCACAGATCCTTGAGTCTCAGATAAAAGCATTGAACGGCGCGTTTTCAAATTCGATCCTGGAATACAAGTACAATAACACTTACCAGGGTATTTTCCCAATGAAAGTGAACCAGCGTAAAGAGATCATTGAAGAGATCGTTAAATCCGGACGAAAATTCAACATTGGTCTTGAAGTTGGCACAAAAGCGGAACTTCTGGCAGCATTATCATTCGATCTGAGCAATGAGGCGCTCCTTATCTGCAATGGGTTCAAAGATAATGAATACCTGCATCTTGCATTAAATGCCATAAAATTAAACAATAAAGTTGTAATAGTCATAGATGAGTTCAGTGAAACAAGACGCCTTCTTGATATGGCGAAAAAATTTAATGTCCGACCCATAATAGGAATAAGGGCAAAACTTTATTCAAAAGGAAGCGGCAAATGGGCTGATTCAGGGGGTGAGACCGCAAAATTCGGGCTTTCCACACCTGAGATCCTGGAGTGCATTAAAATAATAACTGAATATAATATGCTTGACCAGCTCCAGATGCTGCATTTCCATATAGGTTCCCAGATAACAGAGATCCGCAGGATCCAGAAAGCTGTTAAGGAAGCAGCAAGGGTCTATGCAAAAATTAAAATAAAGCATATCAATATAAAATATTTCAACATTGGAGGCGGTCTTGGACTTGATTATGACGGCAGCAAGACATCATCAGATGCAAGCGCTAATTATACCATGCAGGAATATGCCAATAATGTTGTATATTCATTAAAAGACGTTTGTGATGAAGAGAATGTAACTCATCCCATAATATTATCGGAAAGTGGGCGCGCGCTTTCCGCATATCATTCGGTGCTTGTCATAAATATAAAAGGGAACAAGAACGGAATGCTGGATAAAAAAGTTGAACTTCAAGGAAATGAACCTCACATCGTCAGGGAATTATACGATGGGCTCAATGAAATAAATATAAAGAATTATGTGGAGTATTACCATGATGCTCTGCTTCACCGTGAAGAACTTTTGTCCCTTTTCAATCTCGGAGAACTCGAACTGGATGAAAAAGCCATGGGACAGATCCTTTTCTGGCAGATATGCGAAAAAGCCATGGTGTTCGCAAAGGAAACAGAGAACAAATCTGATGATTTTGATGATCTGAATAAACTTTTATCAAAAAAATATATAGGTAATTTCTCGGTTTTCCAGTCAGTTCCGGATTTCTGGGCAATAAAACAACTGTTCCCGATCGTACCTGTTAGCAGGAACAATGAGAAACCCACGATGTATGGGACTATAGTCGATATAACATGCGATTCAGATGGAGAAATAGACAAGTTCGTGGATCTTAAAGATGTAAAGGAGATACTTGAACTTCATGAACTTAACAATGGTTCATATTATCTTGCTGTCATGATGATCGGAGCATATCAGGACACGATCGGAGACTATCATAATCTATTCGGAACAGCGAATGAGGCGCATATCATTGTGGATGAATCAGGTGGATGGCATATTAAACAGATAGTGAACGGCGACAGGAACTGCGATGTTCTGGGCTATGCAAAATATAATAACAGTTCTCTTCTTGCAGCATTTGAATCCGAAGTGAACCAGGCAGTAAGAGAATGCGGATTGTCAAAAGAAGATGCAGAAGATATAATGAATACTTATAAGAATGTCATGAACAGGTATACGTATCTGGATATATAGTATTTTAGGTTATGTTTTTTATATTTAATAAAAATAGAACACGGATGACACGAATCTCCACGTATGGCCAGAGCCATACGTGTGGGCGACATCAACTGGCGCAACGGTTGACGCGGATTGCGCGGATTTTTGCGAATTCGCTGTAGTTTTAGCTATGCTCTCTATAGGCGTAATTACCCGGGGAAAATATGGCCTGCGCTTAATTGAAAATGTAAGAAAGAATTCTAATTTTAAAATCTCATCCGTAGAAATCCCGGAAAATCTTCCCGATTTTATAGAAGAACCGGCTGATCTTATTGATGAATTGATCCCCGATAAGAGTATTCTTTCAAACGACCTGATAATCACGTATACTCTTCATCCTGACCTGACGCCCCAGATCATTCGACTGGCAGGCGAAAACGGGGCAAAGAGTGTCATCATAGCAGGTGGTGCGTCAAACGCAGGAGGACAGGCTGAAATAACAAGACTCTCGAAAGAACACAACATCAATGTGCAGATCCATGAGATATGCTGCGAAATAGTGTGCACCGGGGAGAAAACCATCGATGAATTCGCCACACGCTTTGGAAGACCTGATTTGAGGGTGAATACAAATATCGGTGTCATATCAAAAATCGAAATCATTCGCGGCGCACCCTGCGGCAGTACATGGCATATGGCAAAAGAACTGGTGGGCATAAAGGTGGAAGAGGCGCCTGCAAAAGCAGGTCTGCGTATCCAGCAATATCCCTGCAGGGCGGTGAGAGGGAACAGGGGCGGAATACATAAAGCTGCAAAGCTTCATAAGGAATCAGTGGAAAAAGCATTAGAAAAGAGTGGTTAGATGAAGGGATCTATATATGAACGCTCGCTAAAATTCCATGAGCAGCACAAGGGAAAAATCGAACTGAGAAGTAAGGTCAAAATAAACACAAAGGATGATCTGAGCCTTGTCTATACGCCCGGGGTCGCACAGGCAAGTCTTAAGATCCATAAAAATAAAGATGACATTTACCGCTACACTTCGAAAGGAAATTTTGTGGCGGTTGTCAGTGATGGGACATCGGTGCTGGGTCTGGGAGATCTTGGCCCTCATGCAGCTCTTCCAGTCATGGAAGGAAAAGCGATGCTTTTTAAGATTTTTGCGGGCGTTGATGCATTCCCGATATGTCTTGACACAAAAGATACAGAAGAAATTATTAGATCTGTAAAGCTCATATCGCCTGTTTTTGGGGGCATCAATCTGGAGGATATCTCAGCGCCCCGCTGTTTTGAGATAGAAAAACGCCTTAAGGAAATCCTTGACATCCCGGTCTTTCATGACGATCAACATGGTGCTGCCCTGGTCATGCTCGCAGCTCTCATAAATGCCCTGAAAGTCGTGGGAAAGAAATTCTGTGACATAAAAGTCTTAATAAGCGGGGCGGGAGCAGCAGCCACAGCGAGTGCAAAACTTCTTCTGGATGAAAGCGTGAAAGATATAATAGTATGCGACTCATCCGGCATACTTTTTCAGGGGAGGCAGGGAATGAACCCTTATAAAGAAGAACTCGCAATGACAACGAACAAAAAAGGAATTCAGGGAAACCTTGTTGATGCAATGAAAGGCGCCGATGTTTTCATAGGTTTATCAATTGGCGGGATCGTTTCACAGGAAATGGTTCATTCCATGGCAGATGATGCCATAGTTCTTCCACTTGCCAACCCAACTCCAGAGATCATGCCTGATAAAGCAAAAAAAGCGGGTGCACGCATTGTGGGCTCGGGCAGGTCAGATTGTCCAAACCAGATAAATAATGCCATTGGTTTTCCGGGTATATTCAGGGGAGCACTTGATGTCAGGGCAAGTGATATCAACGAAGAAATGAAACTGGCAGCGGCAGATGCCCTTGCTTTACTTGTCCAAGAACCATCTGATGAATATATCATTCCCAGTATATTTGACCCCAGGGTCGCTCCGTCCGTTGCCAGAGCCGTAGCAAAGGCTGCAATGGATAGCGGTGTTGCAAGGCTTAAGGTTGATCCAGGGGAAGTGGAAAGACACACCAGGGAGCTTGTAAAAGACCAATGAAATTCACAAACTTCCTGATATTATTGTGTGTATCCATCACACTATACGCATGGGGCGCAAAAGAAAATCTTGCTTTCAGCGAATATGCTTTATATCACGGCATGTACCAGACGCTAATCTCAGGGCTTTTTGTTCATGGAAATTTAATGCATCTTATCGGGAATATGATATTTCTTTATGTTTTTGGCAACAGTCTTGAAGATGAAGTGGGAGCATTCAATACGGCTCTTGTTTTCTTTACAGGCGGTATACTGTCATTCATCCTGAGCATACCATTTTATCCCGGGGCGAATATGCTTGGCGCCTCTGCAGCTATATTTTCAGTGATGGCAGCGCTGCTCCTTGTGCGCCGCCCCAGCTACTCCTTCCAGTTCCTCTCACCGATAGGTCCTCTTGCTCTTCTTTATTTTATATTCAATATCATGGCGGTCAATAATGCCGCTGAAGGCAATGTTGCATATATTTCGCATATTCTTGGATTCATTATCGGGCTTTTTTTTGGCGCGCGATGGAATAAGAAATGGAGGGAAAGCCTGATGCTTACGATCGTGCTGCTTGCGGGGTATCTGCTGTTGTATAATTATTTGAAATAACTTTTAATAAACTAGAGTTTAACACAAAAATATAGTTATGTTTATATTGAGATACACAGATTAAGTTAGAGGATATATGAAAATTTCCGTAATCGGTACAGGGTACGTTGGAACAGTGAGCGCGGCGTGTTTTGCAGAACTTGGGCATGAAGTGATATGTGTTGACATTGATCCTTCTAAAATAGATATGCTTAACAGGGGTGTGCCGCCTATCTATGAGGATGGTTTATCAGAACTCCTCGAAAAACATGTCGGCAAAAACCTGAGCGCTACGTCAAATTATGATTATGCGATTAATAACTCAGATGTTTCCTTCATATGTGTGGGAACTCCATCCGATAATGAGGGAAATATTGATCTGGACATCGTAAAAGCTGCAAGCGCAAGTCTTGGAAAAGCTCTTCGAAAGAAAAAAGAGTATCATGTCATAGTAGTAAAAAGCACCGTGGTACCCGAAACGACAGAAAAGGTGATTCTGCCGATCATAGAAAAAGAATCCGGTAAATCAACGGGTAATTTCGGTATCTCCATGAACCCTGAATTCCTGCGTGAAGGAAAGGCAGTCCATGACTTCATGAATCCAGATAAGATCGTTGTGGGTTCACTTGACAAAAGATCAGGGGATATCGTGGCTTCACTTTACAGTGGTCTTAATTGCGAGGTGACCAGAACTAACCCTCGCACAGCTGAGATGATAAAATACGTGAACAATTCCTTCCTTGCAACAAAAATATCATTTTCAAATGAAGTTGGGAATATCTGCAAAGAACTTGGTATTGATACATATGAAGTCATGAAAGCGGTTGGAAAAGATTTCAGGATCGGACCCCATTTTCTCAATTCTGGCGCAGGCTTTGGAGGATCGTGCTTCCCAAAAGATGTGAAAGCCCTCATTGGAAAAGCTAAAGAAGTTGGATATGAACCAGCACTTTTAAGATCAGTGATAGCGGTAAATGAAATCCAGCCAATGCGGATGATAACGCTTTTGAAAAATAAGATCCCTGACCTGAAAGGAAAAAAGATCGCTGTTCTTGGCCTGGCGTTTAAGAACGATACCGATGATATCAGGGAATCAAGATCCATTCCTGTGATCAAAGAGCTGATTGAGGAGGGGGCGATCGTCTCTGCATATGATAAAATGGCTATTGAAAATATGAGACGGATCTTTCCAGATATTGAATATTACAATTCTGCTATTGATGCACTCCGAGGCGCAGATGCTTGTCTTATAATGACTGAATGGAACGAGTTCAAATCACTTGATACGGAATTCAGCATTATGAAAAACAGGCTTATCATAGACGGAAGGCATATGCAAAGTCCCCGAAAGGATGTTGATTATGTTGGATTATGCTGGTGATGGTTTTAATTTGAATAGAACACAGATGACGCGGATAACAAGGATCAAACGGATAGGGAACAAAACATGAAAATAGTAATACCAGCAGCTGGCGCAGGAAAGAGGTTATTTCCACATACTTTTACAAAACCTAAACCCATGGTTTATATTGCGGGAAAACCCATAATTGGTCACATTCTTGATAGGATGATAGATGTTGAACCCGAAGAAGTGATACTGGTGGTCGGGTACAAGAAAGAACAGATCATTTCTTATATTGATGAGCATTATTCGAACATTTTCAAGATAACATATGTGAACCAGGATGAACAGCTGGGTCTTGGCCACTCTATTTATGCTGCACGGCAGGCTATTGGTGATTCAGAAATAATGATCGCTCTTGGGGATATGATCTTTAAATCCGGATATTCTGAATTCTATAAACAGCAATTGACAAACAGCGTTTGTTCCGGGTCTATTGGTGTGCGTGAAGTGGAAGACCCTTCAAAATACGGCATTGTAGAACTGGATGGCAAATGTATCAAAAAACTTGAAGAAAAACCCGCAAATCCAACTTCCAATCTTGGCATAGCTGGAGTTTATTTCATAAAGGAGACCCGTGTTCTTCTGTCCATAATTGAGGAAATGATCAAGAATAGTATGCGCACACGCGGAGAATACCAGCTCACAGATGCATTGCAGGAAATGGTCAGTCGGGGATACAAGCTCAAAACGTTCAGGGTTTCAAGCTGGTATGACTGCGGTCATCATGATTCACTGCTAGAGACAAACCGGGTATTGCTTGATGAAAAACAGGATGTAGATCCTGTATCCAGGTTGAAAGACTCAGTTATCATACAGCCTGTAGCGATAGGTAATAATGTAACTATTATAAATTCGGTTATAGGACCCCATGCTTCTATTGCAGAAGATTCAATTATAGAAAGCAGCATAATCTCAGACAGTGTCATTGGATCTCGTTCTCATATTTCTAAAGTCAATCTCCAGCGTTCGATCATAGGGGATGAGGCAAGCGTGCATGGAAAACACAATTCACTTAATATAGGCGATCTGTCATCAATAGAGTTTTGAATATAGCAGAGAAATCATTTTAAGCAAATAATAGGATAATACAAATTAAACAATTGGCAGGATGATGACAAATGAAATTCAAGAACATATGTGAGATTGATGAAGAAGGCAGATATATAATCGAATTTCCGGATCTTCCAGGTTGTCTTACTGAAGGAGAAACACTGGAAGAAGCACTGAACAATATTAATGAAGCAATATTAGGATGCCTTAACTCAAGGCTTAAAGATGCAAAAGAAAACTTTCTTAAAAAGAATGTGTCTATTCAAAACAAATTCAGCATTTCTTTAGACACAAATCTGGTCGCTGAATATGCCTAAACTGCCAAGAGCAAGTGGTGATAAGCACGCATCGGCTTTTAAGGAAGCGGGATGGCAAGTTAATCATAAGAATAAAATACTTGGAATTGGTTTATTGAAGAAATTAATTGAGAAAGCGGGATTGACTAATGACCAATATATTAGATATTTTAATAAATAATCATTTCGGGTGCTTTATGATGCAAAATGGAAATATTTCAGGATTGGATTGGTAACTTGAAAACAATAGTAACAGGCGGCGCTGGATTCTTAGGTTCACACCTTTGCGACCTGCTCCTGGAAAAAGGTCACGAGGTCATATGCATAGATAACCTTGTCACTGGCAATACACGAAATATCGAGCACATTAAGTCTGACAGGTTCACATTCCTGAAACATGACGTCACAAAACCAATATATTTTGGGGATAAGATCGATTATATATTCCACCTTGCCAGTCCTGCGTCCCCGATCGATTATCTCGATTTGCCGATACAGACCCTCAAGGTCGGGGCGCTGGGGACATATAATATGCTCGGTCTTGCTAAAGAAAAAGGTGCCCGGTTCTTCCTTGCATCAACCTCTGAAGTTTATGGTGACCCGCTGGTTAACCCGCAGACCGAAGAATACTGGGGGAATGTAAATCCGATCGGCCCGCGCGGTGTTTATGACGAAGCAAAACGCTATGCTGAAGCTATCACGATGGCATACCACCGATATCATAAAGTGGATACCAGGATCGTGAGGATCTTTAACACGTATGGGCCCAGGATGCGTATCAATGACGGGAGGGTTGTGCCAAATTTTATCGGGCAGGCACTGAGTGGTGAGGATATCACTGTATATGGGGACGGCTCGCAGACCAGGAGTTTTTGCTATGTTAGTGACGAAATAGAGGGACTGTATCGATTGATGATGTCGGATTATTCGCTGCCTGTGAACATTGGAAATCCGCAGGAGCATACAATACTTGAGTTTGCCCGGATCATTTTGAAAATGATCGGAGGTGACTCAAAGATAGTTTTTAAGGATCTGCCAGAGGATGATCCGAAGCAGAGGAGACCTGATATCGGGAAGGCAAGGAAGCTGCTGGGGTGGGAGCCAGAGGTCGGGCTGGAAAGAGGGTTAAGAGAGGCGATAGGGTACTTCAGGGAAATATAGGACTACACTTAAAAAATTTTGAGTGTGTGATTTCATTCGGTTTTCGGGCTGGTTCTTACAAGGGATACCAGTACGGCCATTCCACAAATGATGGCTGAAACAACAAAAGTATCATGGAATGCTGGAAGAAATGAGTTCCCGGTATTTCCATAGAAAGCATACCTGTTGGAAAAAATAGCCCCAGAAACTGCAACGCCAATGACCATTCCCATATTCCTCATGGTTCCCATTATCCCTGCAGCTATACCCAGTTGTTCTTTTGGAAGTGAACCCATTATTATGCTGTTGTTCGGGGGCTGGAAAAGCCCCATACCAAGACCAAGAAGTGATAGTCTTAACGTAACATCCGTAAAACTTGACTCTCCATTCAGGTAACCAAGAGAGAAAATGGATAATGTTGCGACACCTATCCCTATTGAGCTAAGGACATGTGAATTCGTCCGGTCGGATAACCAGCCGCTTAATGGTGATACAACCGACATTACAAGAGGTACTGCCATGAAAACAAGACCCATTTTCTGCGGAGAATAGTTGAGTTCATCCTGAAGCATGAAAGGCATCAAAAGGATGATGCTAAACATTGCCATGAAGCTTATAAGGGCGCTGATGTTAGCTGCCGCAAATTGCCTGTCCCTGAAATGTCGAAGATCAAGAACTGGCTGCTTTGCCTTCATCTCAATGTTAACAAATAGGGCAAAAAAAAACAGGGATAATGCAAATAATGAAATAATAAAGCTTGAGCCCCATCCCTTATCCTGACCCTCGCTCAACGCGAGCAGTAATGAGACCAGGCCGATAAATAAAGTAAGGGCGCCTGGAATATCAAATGACTGCCCTTTGGTTTTTTCATCTGTATGAAGCACTTTTAGCGCCATGATCGTACCCACGATCCCCACAGGGATGTTGATGAGAAAAATTGATTGCCATCCAACTTTCTCTATAAGGAAACCGCCCAGTACAGGTCCGGTCATCGACCCTATTGAGACGACAGTTCCTATCAATCCCATGGCCTTTCCTCTTTCACGGGGTGGGAATGCATGTGTAATTATTGCAATTCCTGTCGCCATCAACATGGCTGCGCCTATTCCCTGAAATATCCGGAAAAGTATGAGCTGCAATTCGGTTGTTGAAAAAGCGCAAAGTCCTGATCCGATCGTGAAAACGGCAAGTCCTCCTGCAAAAATTATTTTCCTTCCGATCATGTCCGATATCCTGCCAAGGCTCAGGAGCAGGGATGTAATGGTCAGGAGATATGCCATTACCACCCATTCGATAGTAGTTATATCGGTTTTAAAAAAATTAGTGAGTGTGGGAAGGGCGACATTCACGATGCTTCCGTCAAGGGTAGCCATAAAGATGCCTATCCAGACAACAGCCATCGCTTTCCACTTATATTCCATTCAATTTCCCTTTATGTGTTTGAGAATATGCCCCATTTCGGGAAGGATAAGTTCAAGCGCCAGTTTTACTGCATTGGGAGAACCTGGAAGGCAAAATATTACTTTGCTGCGGGCGACCCCTGCAAGAGCTCTTGTAAGCATGACAGAATTTCCGATCTGCTCGATGCTTTTTAACCTGAAGAGCTCGCCAAATCCAGGTATTTCCTTCTCGATGAACGGTGTAACGGCCTGGATGGTAACATCTGACTGCGAAAGACCCGTTCCTCCGCTTGAAATAATTACATCAGCTTCTGAATATAAAGAACTTTTTAAGGCGTCCCGTATCATTTCCATATCATCAGGGATCAGATCATAACTTGATATCTTTCCGCCTTTGACCTGTACCATTCCCCAGATGGTTTTTCCCGATACATCCTCACAACGCTCAGGGCGGTCTATTTTCCCGTATTTTTCATATCGGGAGGTACTTATGGTCAATATTGCGCATTTATAATTTACCGGCGCATTTTCCTTATGAAGCAGCGAGGTATCCATGATGGTTCATATACATTAAGTATATATAAAATTACTTGTCGCGGATTGGAGAGGATCCAGAATCGTATATTATATTGATGCGGGGGAAGGGATTTGATATACAAGTTCAATTCGCTTTTTTAGAGGGCAAATCGCCCGCTATCACTTTTGCCTCAGAGGGCTAAAGATGTATTTCTAAGTAATAAGAGATAAACTTATCGCCATGCACCTAAGCGACACAATGGACTGCATCATATCCAGTACTTTCTGACTTTCATTCTATGGCATCAGTGCTATCATTAGCCTCGCCTCTTTCTCCAGGACCTGACATCATTGAGATGTTTAAACGCTTTGTTGCCTTAAACTCATCGACGTCCTTTTTTTCGGATATAAGGAATTTGAGAAACGACTTGTTTTGAAATCTACAAGTTTGGGCAATACCGAGCAATTGTAGGTATTGAGGTGCAGAATGTTCAAAAAATGTCCCTGAAATTTTTCTTTGGATAGCAAGTTGTCTGATAGCTCTTTCTGCCATGTTATTGTTCCAAGGTATAGAGTCATATTCGAGAAATGTGAATAGACTTTCTTTATAATGTTGAAATCGTTTTTGATATTTGATTGTTAATTCAGAGGTGTAATCCCTATCAATGACATTATTTTTATAGAAGTTTTCTACAGATTTATTGAATTTGTTAAGATGTATCTTTTTTAATCCATATTTTTCGATATCGTCGAAAATAGGCATGATAAGATTCTTTACTTCAAGAATGAACGACTCGAATTCGGTGTTGAACGGTTCACTCCAAAGATCATCATTGATATCTCGGATTAGATGTGCCCAGCATTTTTGTTGTTTGCACATTACAGAGTCATAACCGGGGTAGAAATCGGATATCAAAACCCCTTTATAATTTGACAAAAATTCATGCACTAAGGTTGTCTCTCTTGTTTCAGTAATTCTAAATACCACATGCTTGCCGTCTGTGAATACCCATACATAGTGTTCAGCACCCTGGATGTTAATTCGCGTTTCATCAACATGAATAAATGGACTTTCAAGGATCCGCTTAACCAGATTCTTTTCTGTAGCAGCATAGTATTCTGCAAAGTACCTCATGAAGTTTAAAATAGTTCCTTCACTTGCCCTTTCTCCAAATAGATCCTCCATCACTTGAGTAATTATACGATACGGTAGACGAAGTATTATTCTTTGATAGATTGTCCAAGCTTGGAAACTATGTCCAAATAATTGATACCCCAATTTGAATATAGGTGGAATATAATACTTGCCGCACCTTTGACAATAACCCTTTGTACTCAAATAGTTTGTAATGGTTTTTCGACATCCACCCTTTGTGAAGTGGAGATCAATAATGGTTTTTTCAACAATTTTCTTTGATTTATGGAGTGTCTCCTTATGTATGGGGCATTTCTCTTCCATAGGCACTATGACAATTTTTCTTGCCCTTGAAGGGACTATCCTATTATACGCTTGATGGCCTTTAGGTGCACCCCGCTTCTTTTTTCCTGCGCCGTCAGCTTTATTTTCAGACCGAATGCTTATCTTGTTTTTGTCATAATCAGCATAAGCCGATCGAATTATTTGCTCAAACTCACTATGGATTTCATGGCCAATTTCTGTTTCACTTTGTTTTGGTTGATCCGCAAAATCAATATTATTCTGTGAATCTGCATTTTCTCTCATTGGTCATCGGTTAAGACCACCATTCTGCCCTAAATCGCTCTCTATTGACATGAGGATCAAGTGCCTGGCTCTGATAAACATTCATAACAGTTTCAA
>JAPMTR010000046.1 GCA_026552975.1 Candidatus Methanoperedens sp. | reverse complement strand
GCCGGTGTTGCTGTTGGTGCCGGTGTTGCTGTTGGTGCCGGTGTTGCTGTTGGTGCCGGTGTTGCTGTTGGTGCCGGTGTTGCTGTTGGTGCCGGTGTTACCACTGGTGCAAATGGATTAGTTGTATGACATTTTCCACAGAAATTATCTGGCCATGTAGCTGCACTAGTGTGACATCCTCCAGCGCATCCTGGCGAAGCTACGCTTATATGTAACCCATTTGTACCAGGTTTATAGGCTGGTAATGCAGACGCTCCAGGTACTACTACGAAGGCTAATATTAAAATCAAAAGCCCTATACTGATTTTTTTTATATTCATTTTTTATCTCCTTTTATAATATTTTCTGGATTCTTAAACGGATAACAAATCCATTTTCAAAGAGTCAATTAAACTCTTACCAGAAACTCACGTTTGTTCGTATGATTACGATTCGTTATAAAGGTGTCTAAGGTTTTAAGCAAAAATAAAGGTCTTAATTTACAATTAAACGTACAATAAAAGCAATTTAAGTTTTTAATTGTTTTTAAATACTTAAAAATAAAATATAAGTTAAAATTATATAGTTTAATAGTTTAAATCGTTCATAAATGTCTTATAATTATTCAAAAAACTCCTCTGAAACTGTAATATTGAATAAAATAGTGATTATCCAGTTTTCAAAATACTTTTACATTATCCTAAAGTAATGTTGATGTAAACAAATATTAATATGTATATTAGTAATAAAAAAATAGTGATGGTCTAAAATCCCTTTTCAAGGATCTTAAACCATCATCTTTGCCTTAATTTCAGTCATCGTGGTGATGATGTCTTGGTCTTGGCGTTGGGGTAGGCCTTGGTGTTGCTGTTGGTCTTGGAGTTACTCTTGGTCTTGGAGTTGCGGAAGGGTTTAATGCACCTGCAATCAGATCAATTTGTGATGATGTCAATGATATTGAATCCATTTCATCTTCTTCACGGATAGCTTTTCTAATATCTGATGCTGATTCACCGCGTACATCTGACACTGCAAGAGCGCCGTGACACAGCTGACAGTTGGATGCATATAATTGTGCACCTGTTGATGGTGGCGTGGTCGGTGCCGGTGTTGCTGTCGGTGCCGGTGTTGCTGTCGGTGCTGGTGTTGCTGTCGGTGCCGGTGTTGCTGTTGGTGCTGGTGTTGCTGTTGGTGCTGGTGTTGCTGTCGGTGCCGGTGTTGCTGTTGGTGTTGGTGTTGGTGTTGGTGTTGGTGTTGGTGTTGGTGTTGGTGTTGGTGTTGGTGTTGGTGTTGGTGTTGGTGTTGGTGTTGGTGTTACCACTGGTGCAAATGGATCAGTTGTATGACATTTTCCACAGAAATTATCTGGCCATGTAGCTGCGCTAGTGTGGCAACTACCTGCGCATCCTGGCGAAGCTACACTTATATGTAACCCATTTGTACCAGGTTTATAGGCTGGTAATGCAGACGCTCCAGGTATTACTACGAAGGCTAATATTAAAATCAAAAGCCCTATACTAATTTTTTTTATATTCATTTTTTATCTCCTTTTTATCCTAATAATCTGCAAGATTGGCAGCATTTTTTCCGTGCTACCTACCATTATTTCATGAATAGATCGCATGATATGGATTATCTTTTTTTATGCAGATTATCCAGATTGTTCGTATCAACACGATCCCATATATACATGATCATGGTTTTTAACGGTTAATATGGTTCTGAATCTAATTAAAAAGTCTATTAGATCTTATTTTAGTTTTGGATTGTTTATGGACAAATCAAAACATTTTTTTTTTTGGATCACCAATAACATTCTATTTTATTTATTGGCAATTTTTAGAATAAGAACGGAAAAAGGAACATTGATAACAAAGACTGATAAGACTATGAAAAAATATAATACTGTGGCAGATTAAAAGCTCGTTTATATGATAATATGGACAATAAAATAAGAAAACAATATCAAGCAGTATTTCTTGCTTTAATGATATCGATCGTGATAAGAATATATCTTTCACAATTCATGGGTTATAAAGTGGATATCATGGATTTTAAGCTCTGGTCCCAGGCAGTCTATAACAGCGGATTTGCTGATTTTTATATAAGCATCTGGTCGGATTATCCACCGTTTTACCTATACGTGCTCTGGATTGTCGGGGCCATCTATAAATTATTCTTTTCAATTTCTTTCAATATTGATACAACTATCTTCACCATCCTGATAAAATTTCCTGCAAATCTAGCAGATATTGCCACAGCATATTTAATTTTTATAATTATAAAAAAACACGCTGATTTTAAGATCGCTTTTCTGGGAATGGTCTCCTATGCATTCAATCCCGGGATAATTTTTAATTCTGCTGTGTGGGGGCAGGTCGATTCAATAAACACGTTCTTTATCCTGTTTGCTCTTTTCCTGATCGTTTCTGATAAACTGGAGCTTGCAGGGGTATCTATGGCCTTTGCCATCCTGACAAAACCCCAAAGTCTTGTTATCGTTCCTTTCATAGCTATTTTAATGATCCTAAAAGGAAATCCTTTAAGGATAGCAAGAGTTCTTTTTTCATTTGCATTTGCATTTCTTGCTCTTGCTCTCCCATTCTTCCAAAAGACTTCCATGTTCCAGTTGCAGAAAATATATACTTCAGGTTATGGTCAGTATGCCTATAACTCCCTGAACGCTTTTAATTTCTGGGCATTTCTGGGATTCTGGAAATCTGACGAAACCGTTTTCTTGTTATTCAGCTATAAGCATTGGGGTTATATTTTATTTGGCTTATTATTTATTTATCTAGTGTTGATCACAATTGGAAGCAAAGATAATAAAAATATTTTCTTTGCCAGTGCAATCTTATTTTTCGGATTTTTCATGCTCTTTACCCGCGTGCATGAAAGGTATCTGTTCCCCATGTTCGCCCCGCTTATAATAGCAGCAAGCATGGACAAACGTTTGAATTACATTTACTGGATAACATCATTGACGTTCTTATTCAATCTCCATTATGTGCTGCAATTTTTAAACAATGATAAGTTTATTCCAGATGGGAATCCGTATGTTCTCCTTTCTTCATTGATAAATTCCATACTGTTTATTTTTGTTATCTATTGTTTCCGGGAAAAAAATCCGGGGATAATTAAAGATGTTATAAATAAAGGCAGGAACCTGATCTCAAGATATATCCACACATCTTCATTAAATATCTATTTGGCTAGCTTCCTGGTTTTAATATCTTTATTATCCTTTTATTCGAGTACCGCAGGATTCATATACGCTATTTTTTTTACTCTTTTCCTGCCTGGTTTTGTTTTCATTAACCTGATGTTCAAAGATCTTGAAATGCTTGAAAAACTGGTCTTGACACTGTTTTTGAGCGTTATATTTTCTACCCAGCTTGTTTACTGGATTTCTATTCTTATAGGCTACTCGAAGGTTTCGATCGTTTTGGCGGGTTTGATATTTTTACCCGCCATTTTTTTCATCAAAACAGGAAAACCGGATATTAGCGTATTCAAACATCCTGCCATTTTACTTTCTATCGGGGTTTTCCTTATATTCTACATTATCCTTTCAAGTTCGGTCTGGGTTTTACAGGGGAATAATATCATTCTTTCAGGTTCTAACTGGCAGGATACTCCCATGCATCTTGGGATCATTGAAAGCATAAACCAGGGAAATTTCCCGCCTGACATGCCTTATTATTCAGGCGTAAAAATGACCTACCATTATTTTGTGGATCTTCATACTGCGATCATTGAAAAAATGTCTGATATGTTCAATCCCCGGCTTATCGTATACCTGAACAGTTATTTTGCAGGTCTGTTTGCACTTTCTATTTTTGTAGTGGCAAATTACCTGACAAAAAGTTATAGATCGGCAATATTTGCTGTGATTCTGGGTGTTTTTGGCGGAGGTTTCAGTTACATACGGTTTTTCCAGGCGATCAACTCTGGTACCTGGACTAATTTTTCCGATCTTTTCTTCCAGAATTTTGTTCAGGAATGGAAAGGGTTTTTCCAGATTGTCCCGGTATTTGATCTGCTGCTTCAGTCCAGGCCGCAGCTCATAGGATTGCCTGGACTTGCGCTGGGGTCTTATTTTCTGTATCGCGGTCTCCTTGAAAAAGATCCCCGAAAGGTACTTTTGTCAGGACTTATCGCAGGTCTTCTTCTTCCGTTCCATATTACTGCTTTTTTTTCAATTGGATTTATTTTTGTTTTCCTGATGATTTACCAACTATATCAGAGGAAGTTCTGGATGGAAGGATCCTTATGCTTCCTGCTTCCTGCTATGGTATCTTTACCTTTTCTATTAGCTGTTGACTCTTCAAATGCATCTTTCCTAAAATTCAATTTCGGCTGGATGGCACCCGACAAATCCATTCCAGGAATAATCATATTTTACCTTGGGAATCTTGGAGTTCCATTTATTCTTTCGTTTATTTTTATAACCATTCAGAAAAAACACGCATTTTTCATATATTCATGGCTTCTTGCAATGTTCTTGCTTCCAAACGTGATATCTTTTACGCCCGAACAATTTGATATGTACAAGTTCTTCCATTTTATGTGGATACCTGTAGCTATTGCCTCAGGAGGTGTCCTTGCCAGCCTTTATGATAAGAAAAGATACCTTATTGTTGTTACTTTGATCGTTTTATCAGTATTTACTCCATTTCTTGATGCTGCATGGAATCTTTCTGTCAATTATCCGGGTTACAGCATTTCAGAATATAACGCAGGGATGTGGATAAGGGAAAACACCCCTGAAGGTGTGATCTTTCTGGAAGAGGCGGGTATTCATTCACCTGCAACTCAGATAGCGGGAAGACTTCGAATAATGGGATACGGTACATGGGCATATGGTCATGGTTTTAATATATGGGCGCGGGGTGACGATATTAAAAAAGCATTCCAGGGAACAAAAGAAGATGTTCTTGAAATTGCCGGCAAATACAATGCCAGTTTTGCCTATATTGGCAGCGAAGAAATGCAGCAATACCCGGATGTAAATATAAAATTCAATAAAAATTTTAAAAGTATTTATTCTGATGAAAAAGGAGGTATCTGGATATACGATCTAAAAGATCCAGCTACTTAACCATTTATGGGCATCATTGAATTCAGGAGAGATCGGATAACCTGCCAGCACCGGATAGAAATATAAGAATACAACTATAACGATAAGGAAATACGCTGCAATTGCATATTTATATTTTTTATCTTTATACCACAATATATTCAGTCCATATGTTATGGATAAGATAATGAAAGGAACATTGATCATCAAATGATATATGAATAAAACCCGTCCGATAAACATATACGGAAGCAACTGAATAAGAAACACCACTGCAATGAACCTGGCTGTACTGTCTTTATCTTTTATCCATTTCCACATCACAAATAATAAGAATGGTATGCTGATCCACCAGATCGCGGGATTTCCCATAGCAACGATATTGGATACCGTATTATGAACAGGATCATTCAGAGTATAGACCCATACGGGTTTTGTCATAAATATCCAGCTCCACCAGGGTGAACTGAAAGGATGGGTTGCTGTTAGGGTTTCATGATATCGTAACATATTTTCCTGGTACCTGAACACCATTTCAAGGCCGCTTCCTTCTCCGGGAACACCCATTGTTGGGGTGTAGGAGAGAACATAAATAACGAATCCGATAATGACAAATGATAAGAACATCACTATAAGCGGTGTTAACAGGAATGGTTTGAAAAATGCCTTTCTTGAATGTCCTGCCTTGCGCTCATCTCTTTTTAGCATTAAGAATATGACCAGTACTGCCAGCGCCCCATAAAGCGCGGTCCATTTGACTGATATCGCTAATGCAAAGAAGAACCCTGACAGGAGAAGAGGTAAATAAACATCACTCCAGCCTTTCTTGAAATAGTCTCCCTTATAATATGTATAGAACCAGAAAAACATCAATAAAATAAAGGTGGATAAGATAATATCAACCATGGAGATCCTTGATAGGACAAAATGCAGGCTATCAAAGGTCATAAGGAATGTGCTTGAAAAAGCCCCGAATCTCGTATTGAACATTTTTTTCCCGAAAAAATACATTATTGGGATCATTAACAAACCGAAAATAAATGGCACGATTCTCCATCCGAATGTGTTAAGTCCAAAAGCTATAATGCCTGATGCTATGAAAAGTTTCCCAAGCGGTGGATGCGTATATTCAAAAGGACTTTCAAATTTGATCATTTCATAAGCAGTCCTGGCAAAATATATCTCATCAAATATTGCTCCGTTCAGGTAAGAAGGCGGATCTTCAATGTTTTTCTGTTCATCGACCAGATTAGATAATGATCCTTTATTGGCGTTACAATTTTCTGATTCGCAAATTATGCTGTCCTTTGAAAATGGTATTTTGGTGAAATTCCGGGAGTAGATAATTATTTCGTTTAATTCTCCACCTGGTGAAACAGCTTCAAACCTGAGATATCTGGTTGTTGAGCCTACAGGTATATTATGCCAGGATAGGACCATATTTTCAACATTGAGCTCCTGCAAAAAAGTCCAGTTAGCAGGAGAACCCGTAAATATTTCATATCCGATTTCTGGTTTATTTGCCTGCATCAAATAAATACTATCGACAAATGACTCTGATTTCAGATCAATATAAAAACTTTCATTTGCCCTTTCAGGTGTCCAGCCTGTAACAGGTGTATCTATTGAGCCTATGTTCCAGATGCCCAAAAAAAAGAAAAACAATACTAATGAGCTGCACAGCAGTAGATCCTTTTTGTCGAAACAGGATTTGCCTGGTTCAACTAAGATTTTTTTGACCATTATCAAGATAGCCAATATATCAAAGCGATATTAAACTTTTGCCAATCTTATTGTAACTTTTGAAGGATCCTGAATTATGGTTACAGCCGATGCAGTTTCTTTTCCGATCTTTACATCGCCCTTTCTTCCAACAGTTGCTGTAAAGAGATATTCTTCACCACTATATATATCCACAGTTTCACCTGATAGCTCCTGGACCGTCAGAACGATATATTTCTTGGAACGCTCCACTGCAGGTACAAAACTCTTGATTGCGCTTTCCTTTTCTTTTTCCCTTCCCTTTGTTTTTGCTTTTACCTTGTCCTTCTTCCTTTCCCGGACATCAATATGCAATCCAAGCTTTTTCTCGATCAGGTCAATAGTCTTACCGCCTTTGCCTATCACTCCAGCTATATCTTCTTCATCCATGTAGACCGTAGCACTTGAATCAGATGCAACTTCAACATCCACCGTACCCCTTGTATATCTTAGCAATTCCTTCTCAATTTCCCTTGCAGCAAGCGCCCATGTGCCCGGGCGGTCCTTTTCTATATCTGTTACCGGCATCACCACGACCTGTTCGCCGTATGTATATATTTCATACTCGATAGTTCCATTTTCAAAATCAGCGATCGTTATCACAGGTCTTGCCAGATCCTGCTCGACCATCCCATGCGGTACCTTGACAGTGAATTTCACATCATATACCTTTGAAACCTTCCCTTTATCGATAAAGATCACCGTGTCAACGACCTGCGGTATTATCCCAAGTTCCACTCGCCCTATAAGTCGCTGTATGGCATCCACACCCCGAGTTGCATGGACAACGCCGATCATTCCAACCCCTGCCATCCTCATATCTGCGAATACATGGAAATCTTTTGTTTTCCTGACCTCGTCATAAACGGTGTAATCCGGCCTCACAAGAAGTAATATATCAGCGGTCTTTTCCATGTCGCGCTGGATGGGCCCATACTGCGTGATAGCTTCCTGTACCTGCAGATCGCGCGGTGCTTCCATTGTCTTCACGATAAAGCCCTGTTCGAAAAGCACTTCTGCCACACTTGCCGCAAATGTTGATTTCCCGGCTCCTGGGGGGCCTGCCACAAGGATACCGCGTTGTCTTTCTATGATCCTTTCTTTTAATTCAGTGCTGAGCCTGTAATCCTCAAGACGAACGATAGCAATAGGTCTTACTGCGGTTATTTCCATTCCGTCTGAAAAAGGGGGCTGTGCCACAGCTATACGCATTGAGCCGATCTGGAATACCATCACTCCTTCGTATTCTATTTCAAGATGTGAATCAGGATCGCGTTTTGTTCTGTCGATCAATTCTCGCGTTATAGTACGAAGTTCAATTTCTGTTATCGTCTCTTCCTTAATAATTACAAGTTTCTGTTCCCCGACACTGCCTCGTTTTGCCATAGGTGGAACATTTACTTTCAGGTGGACTGAAAGAGTATCATCGGTGAAAAAATCTTCAATAGTAAGAGCTTTTAACTCTTCCATGAGGGGCATCAGGTATTCAACTTCCAATCCTTTGGCTCGTGCCACTTCTGATTGAACCCTGTCGCTGGTTATGAATAATGCATTATTATCAACAGCAACTGCGCGGATCATGGCGTCTATTTCACCGCCTGAAGCAAGTTTTATCTGCTCAAGAGAGGGTCGTTTTCCCGTGAATTCAAGCCTGATATCCCCATTTTTTGCCATATCGGATAATTCTTTCAGTTCTTCAAGTCCTTTGAACCCTGTTTCTCTGCCTCGATTCGCCTGGGCTTCAAGTTCAGATACCAGAGCCTCTGAGATTATGATCCTGGCAGATCCGAATTCTCCTGTTTTTAATCTGGCTGTTATTCGCCCGTCAATAATTACACTTGTGTCCGGCACTATGCAAAACCCTTCAGTCATACTTTTACAAATATACTTCCTCAGTCAAAAATCTTCTGATACAAAAATATAAATGCTAAGGTAATGTATAAGGGCTGCCCAACGTGAGGGCTGCGCCGGATATATCCGGGGCTAAAGCCACAGGAGGAAATATGGCTAAAAAAGAAGAAACAAAAGAAGTAAAAGAAACCAAGAAAGAAGCACCTAAGAAGGATGCCCCCAAGAAAGAGGCTCCCAAGGTGGAAGCTCCCCCCGAAGTAAAGAAAGAGAAGAAACAGGATAAGAAACACGAGGGGAAAGGTGACTCAAAAGAGCACGAAAAGAAAGAAAGGAAAGGCGCTCCAAAAGAAGGAAAGAAAGAAGCTCCAAAGGATGCAGGGCCTGAAATAAAACATATCGTGCGCGTTGCAAATACTGATCTTGAAGGCAGAAAGAGCGTTCAGTACGGGCTCATAGGGATCAAGGGCGTGGGCAGGCGTGCAGCAAAGATCATCACTGTCAATGCAGGGGTAGACCCGAAAGCGACAATTGGATATCTTTCAGATGCCGATATTGAAAAATTACAATTATCAGTTGACAATATATCGACTATTATGCCATCGTGGATGGTGAACAAACAAAATGAGATCATGTCAGGCGAGGACAGACATCTTATTGGAACAGATGTATTACTCGGTCTTAATGAAGACCTGAACTTGATGAAAAAGATGCGATCATATAAAGGATTAAGACATGATCGGGGTCTGAGAGTCCGAGGCCAGCGCACCAGGTCTTCAGGTAGAAGAGGAAGAACCGTCGGCGTTTCACGCACAGCCCTTATGGCAAAACCCAAAGAAGATAAGAAGACCGAAACCAAAGGGGCTGGTAAATAATGGGCTACCCGGGAAAGAACACAAAATCATATAAGACGCCCAATCATCCATGGCAGGCAGCCAGGATCGAATCTGAAGTTGAACTTGTGAAAAGATATGGTCTTCGAAATAAAAGAGAAGTCTGGAAAGCATATAGTAACCTTAAAAAATACAGGGTACTGGCCAGGAAACTTCTCGCAGAAACTGCTAAAGGGAAGGTTGAAAAGCATATGGAGACCGATACGGATAATATTATTAATCGGTTAAAAAGATACGGCTTATTGAAGACAGATGCTGTACTTGATGACATACTTTCACTGGATATAAATAATTTCCTTGAAAGAAGACTCCAGACGCAGGTGCATAAACAGGGACTTGCAAATACCCCGAAACAGGCAAGACAATTCATAGTACATGGACATATTGCAGTGGCTGGACGAAAGATCACGATACCAGGATATCATGTGAAATCAAACGAAGAACTGTCACTTGGCTACTATGTCAATTCTGAATTAACCAAAGAATCACATCCTTCAAGACCGGGACAGGTAGTAAATAACCTGGTTAAAGGGGCTACCAATACAGCTGAAACAAATATTGAACCCACAAGGGAGGCTTAAATTATGGCAACTACTGAGAAATGGGGCGTAGCACATATCTATTCGTCTTTTAACAATACTCTGATAACCGTAACCGATCTTACAGGAGCTGAAACAATAGCAAAGATCAGTGGCGGAATGGTCACCAAGGCTGATCGGGAAGAAAGCTCGCCCTATACAGCTATGCAGATGGCTAATCAGCTTGCTGACAAGATCCGGGATAAGGGAGTCACAGGCATTCATATAAAAGTTAGAGCTCCAGGCGGCAACCTTCAGAGAAGCCCGGGACCAGGAGCGCAGGCTGCCATAAGGGCATTTGCGCGTGCTGGAATAAAGATAGGGCGTATAGAAGATGTAACTCCAATACCCCACGACGGTACTAAACCGAAGAAGGGCAGGCGTGTGTAAATGGATATTGACATAATCGAATTATCAGAACGAAAGGCGCGGTTCGTGCTATCCGGTGTTTCCACATCATTTGCAAATGCAATTCGAAGAAGCATACTGGCAGAAGTTCCGGTTTTGGCCATTGATGATGTCAATATTTATGAGAATACTTCCGTATTATTCGATGAGCAACTTTCATTAAGATTAGGATTGATCCCATTAAAGACCGATACCCAGTCATATGTTTTTCCGGAAGACTGCAATTGTAATGGTGTAGGCTGTACTCTTTGCAGGGTGTCACTGACGTTGAGCGCAGAAGGACCTAAAGTCGTCTATTCAGGCGACTTTGTTTCCGCTGATCCAAAGGTGATCCCAGCGGATTCTACAGTACCGATAATTGAACTTAAGGAAAAACACAAAGTCGTAGTGGAAGCAATAGCGAGACTTGGTACCGGAAGAAAACACAGCAAATGGCAGGCAGGTGTTGCAAGCGGTTTTAAGAACATGCCTGTTATCACTGTTAGTGAGTGTGATTATTGCGGGAAATGCGAGGAGATCTGCCCAAGGGATATCCTGAAAATGGAAGGAGATAAGATCAAAGTCGTTAATGTGATAGAATGTTCTATGTGCCGCTTATGCGAAGGTGAATGTGATATGGATGCGATCAAAGTAAGCAGTGATCCAGGATCCTTTGTAATGACTTTTGAAACAACAGGCGCATTGACCGCAAAAGAGATCGCTCTTGAAGCGGCAGGAAGTATTAAGAAGAGAGCAGAACAATTAAGTGAAATAATCAATGCCCTCTGATAGAAGAGATTAAATCTCTTTTATCACTTTAAGGTTTTATCAAAAACCTGCAAATAGCGGAGGTTGCCCAGACAGGTCAAAGGCGCCAGCTTGAGGGGCTGGTTTCGAAGGAATTCGTGGGTTCAAATCCCATCCTCCGCATGATATTTAAAAGTGTAGAATTTTCTGCAACGCTCAACGATCTGGAAGATCTGAAAAAGGATATGATCCTTCAAGGCAATGTTACCAATATTACGAATTTTGGCGCTTTTGTTGATATCGGTGTCCACCAGGATGGACTTATACATATTTCAAAATTGAGTGAACGTTTTGTAAAAGATCCTAATGATATCGTTTCTGTTGGTGATACTGTTACTGTTAGGGTTCTGGATGTTGATGTTGCCTTAAAGAGAATATCTCTTGGAATGACGAATTTGAAATGCCAGTGTTAAGTATTATCGCATGCGGAATGCTTGAAGATGAACTTGCATATGTTCTTTCAAGCGACAGGGAGCTTGCCCAGTTGATACTGGTAGATAACAGTGAACATTTCAGGCTGCAAAAAAAACTCCAGTCCCTGGGATGTTTTCCCGCACTTATTCCCCTGGACAGGATCCGGGAAATTCTGGTACAAGAACAGAGTTTCTCCTTTCAGGCAATCCTGAAACCCCTCCGCTACTTTAATTTCATCAAAAAAATCCACTGTAAACTGGAAAAACACCAAAGATCAAAAGTAACAGTAGTCGCCAATATGTTGAAACTGGGATTACATGCCGATTCTGAATTGGTGAGAGCAGAGGTTTACAGGAAGATCACGGAACTGTCCCGATTTTCAGACAGGATCCTTATTTTCTATGGCACATGTGGGCATTCACTTTCGAATCTGGAAAAGGATTTTGAAGATCTTGGTTGCCAGTTGTATTTCCTGAAAGATGAAAATGGGCAGACTGTTGAAGACTGCATAAGCGTAGCACTTGGCGGGAACGATGCTTATGCCAGAACCCTGGTAAATGGACAGGGTGAAGGTACATTTTACCTTACCCCGATGTGGGCCTCAAACTGGGGGATGAAGTCGAAAGACAATACGATCCTTTCAACGGAATCTGACACAAAATATCTAAAACTATATGGAAGGGCCTTAAAGATCAATACCGGGCTTTCATATGAACCTGACTTTGACAAAAATGCCAGGGATTTTGCACAAATTTTCAATTTGAAGATCGTGGAACTTAAGGGCAGCAAAAATATAGCGGAGCAAAGTTATCAGAAGGCTCGAAAGTTTGCACTGCCTGAGGATATAGACTATTAAGTTCAAATTTACTTATGGACATCACTAAAAAAACTTATTAATTACCTGTGCATAGTTGGGGACATGATCGTTTCAATGACTCTTGAGCTTAATGATATTCCAGGACAGCTTGTTCTAGCGCTGTCTCCAATATCGGAATTCCATGGTAATATCATGAGCGTTATTCACCAGCATGACGAGAAAACCCCACGCGGAACTATCCCTGTACAGATAAGATTCGAAATCGATCATCAGGTATTGAATAAACTCATAGAGCGACTTGAAAAAAGCGGAGTAAAAGTGGCCAGGGTTGGGGAAGAAAGACTTCGTGCAACCGTTTCCGTAATTCTCATAGGGCACATTGTCCATTCGGATATGGGCGATACTATTGATAAAATTGATTCCACAGGTTTTGCAGAAGTTGTGGACATGTCACTTTCAATGCCAGGTATTGATAAAACATCATCATCATACCTTGTCATAAATGCAGTTGGCGAGAAAGAGTTAGGTACAGCTCTTGACATCATGAGAGATGTAGCAAATAAAAAAGATCTTCTCATGATCGAACCTATTCATATGAATTCGGTGGGAGCATGAGGACATTCAGGATATCCATCATCGGTTTTGGTGCTGTAGGCCAGGGTGTAGCCCGTTCGATCGTATCAAAACAGGAATACCTCAAAAAGCAGGGAATTGACCTTCAAGTTGTGGGAATATCAGATTCAAAAGGCTGTGAAATTAACGAAAAAGGTATTGATATTGAAACCGCACTTTTAAGGAAAAAGCAAAAAGGTTCTGTAGCACTTGGATCCATAAAAGGGGTTGATATTATCCGGAATATTGAACATGATATTGTTGTCGAAGTAACACCCACTAATATTAACAACGGTGAGCCAGGCCTTGGAAACATGCGTAATGCTTTTGGATCTGGAAAACATGTTGTTACCTCAAATAAAGGTCCTCTTGCATTGCATTTTAGTGAATTAAAGGAAATGGCTGAAGACAATGGGCTTTTTTTCAGATATGAAGCCACAGTTGGGGGAGCTGTCCCGATCTTTAACCTTATTCATGAATCGCTTGCCGGGAACACTGTCCTTGGGATCGAAGGTATCCTGAACGGCACCTGCAATTACATCCTGACAAGGATGTCTGATGAGAGAATGCCATACGAACTTGTCCTTAAGGAAGCGCAGGAATTGGGTTTCGCTGAGGCTGACCCTACTTATGATGTCGAGGGCATCGACTCTGCAATAAAACTTGTGATCATCGCAAACTCAGTGTTTTCCCAGGCTGCCACATATAAAGATGTGAATGTTACCGGCATCAATAAAATCACGCCTGAGGCACTGGAGCTTGCCAATAAAAATGATTATGTGGTTAAACTTGTATGCGAAGCATTAGATGGCAAGCTTACGGTTGCACCAAGACTGGTCCCGAAGAGACATCCCCTAGCAGTGGGAGGAACACTGAATGTGGCATCCATACTCACAGACCTTGCGGGTAGGATAACGATCAGCGGCAAGGGCGCAGGTTCGATCGAAACTGCAAGTTCTATACTTAGTGATATACTTTTTATCGTACGAAATTCTAAGAGTTAATTATTTTATATGTTCTTCACATTTAATTTAAATAGAACACGGAAAATCTCAAAATATAGCTTTATTAAACTTTGCATTCTTTGCGATGAGAATTCTACATTCCCCAAACGGGTCAGATATCTTGATCAATGACACATGAAAAAATTAACTAAAGCTGTCCGTGTAAAGGTTGAGGAATCGGAATCAGTCCGACAAAAACTTATTTCCTTGTCAGCTCTTGATAAATCAAGGAAGTTATTGAAAAAAGACGGTTTTATCGAGATCCCCGTCACTGAATATTTCAATACAGATGAATTTACCTTGGTCGATCAAGATAATCCAGAATATTACTTGCAGGAAAAAACAGTTTTTAAGGACCTTGACTTTCCAGATAACGAAAATAAATTATTGCCGCGGGGATGGCAGATCCTTGGTGATATCATCATCGTAACACTCGATGAAAAACTAAAAGATCGAAAGTCAGATATCGGAAAAGCTCTGCTTTCGTATTATCCAGGATGCAAGACAGTTCTTCTTGACAGGGGAATAAGCGGCCAGTTGAGACAGCCTGATCGTGAGATCATCGCCGGGGAAGATAATACTGAAACCATACACAAAGAGAATAGCTGCCTTTTTAAGCTTGATGCTATGAAAATCATGTTCTCTCAGGGAAACCTGGCTGAAAAAAAGCGCATGAGCAAACTTGGAACGGATGAGACCGTTGTTGATATGTTCGCAGGTATCGGATATTTTTCCATTCCAATGGCTGTGAACTCAAAACCAAAAAAAATAATCTCTATTGAGATAAATCCTGTTTCTTTTGGTTATTTAAAAGAAAATATTGTTCTTAACAGGGTGGTAGAGATCATAGAACCATTGGCAGGAGATTGTGCAAAAGTAACGCCGCGCCATATAGCGAACCGGGTCATTATGGGATATTTTGATGGACAGGATTATCTGGGAACCGGGATCAACGCCCTGCTTCCTGGAGGGATCCTCCATTATCATGAAGCTGTGCCAGAGGCGATCGAGAGCCGACCTGTAGACAGGATATTCGAAGTTTCAAAGTCGCTTGGAAGGCAAGTTGAAATAACAGAAAGGCGCAGGATAAAGAAATATGCTCCCGGGGTCTGGCATGTGGTGGTGGATGCGAGGGTGGAATAATCCATAGCTAGCAGTTTTTATGATTTAAAAACAATATAAATAATATAAATAATAGGAACTATTACTGGATACTGGAAATCTGGAAATCCAATTTCAGTTTAGTGTCAAAGCATCAAGAAAATCCTTAAAGGATTTGCATTTCGTCCTAAGTTTATCAAAATCCAATTCAGCGGCATATTTTGGCAGGCTGCTCTTAATATCCAAATTTTAATTTTAGCTCATCTGAAGGCTTTGAGTGTTTCCATTATAGATCTTTGCTGATGCATATCCATTCTTCGACCTCATATTCTGCAAGTATGATATTAACAGGCTTTGTCATATTATTCGGAATATGGCTTTGTGCCCGTTCATATCTGGTCATATAATTTTGAGGACCATCAGCATCAAGAATTATTATGATCCGGTCACAGGTGTTATCAACCATTTTTAAAATTTCATCCAGTTTTCCATTACAATCGGCTGGTACATGTTTTGGTTTTTGAATAATTATATTTCTATTTACCAGATTGGCCACTTTAAGTCTTTCAATTACAATTGGAAAAAAAAGAACACCCCATGAATCTTCGACAATTAGTTTTATTTTCATGTTTTTTATTCGATGTGAGATATCTCTCCATAAAGCCAGCCTGTACTAAACTTTATTCCCTTTTCCTTTAAGAAATCTCTTATTTTATCGGGGATTTTAATTCTCTTGAATCTGGATTCTCCTCGTTCTTTCTCAACAAGGATCATATCATCGGGCTCGGTCATATCAACTACAACTGGCGAGTGGGTCGTTATTATTGCCTGGATATCGCTTGCTTTTATTGTATCAAGAATAAGTTCTAAAGTTTCAGGATGCAGGGAGTTCTCAATTTCATCGACTATGAGAAGGGGGGGTTTTAAGTAAATCGCTGTGAGAACGGTCAAAATTTTATATATTCCGTCGGAGGTATTCGGTGGTAAAAGTTCAAATCCCTCCTCAAAGAACTTTATCATAACCCTACCATCGTCAGTAATATGAGGCCGCACATCTATTTTTGGAAAAACCATTATAAAAGCTTGTCTCAAAATAAACCTCATAGCCTTCAATATCAAAAAGCAGTCCAATAATTATCGGCAGTTCCTCTTTTCTCTGCCACACCACATTGTCATAACCCCCACCATTCCAAAAACGGAAAATTATCTTTATCAACATAAATCTTCTTTAAAAGCCTGAATGCTTCGATCAAATTCGATTTCCCCGAAGCATTAGCCCCCACGACTACATTCATCTTCCCAATATCGATTTCACAATCATGAAGGCTTTTGAAATTTTTAATAAAAACCTTTTTTTAGAGATGATTTTACCATCGAAGCATTATTTAAAGAGCATACTATTTAAATTTTTGTCAATCAAAAATAATAAGTCACCATAGCGTCAAGTTAGTCTTGGGACATTTTAAATATATTACTTATTATTTTATTTTGTAGGTTTCTCCCACTCAAGAAAAACACAAAATAATCAA
>JAPMTR010000045.1 GCA_026552975.1 Candidatus Methanoperedens sp. | reverse complement strand
AGCCTGTTCTTCAATCCATTTTATGATAGAAGCGAGTGTGGAAGGAATTTATTAGTAGTTATTTATATAATCCAAGCGAATCATGACGGTATGGAATAATAGTGATACCTTTTCCGTTAATTATAAGTTCCTTCATAAACTCATTGGCCATACCTATGGACCTCAATAAATACAAGAACCTGACCCGCGGGATCTCTGATACATATGTAAATGTCCACCCCATCCAGCGTGGAGGTGTACTGACAGCAGAAGCGCGAAAAGCACTTCTTGAATTCGGTGACGGATATTCAGTTTGCGATTACTGTTTCGAATCAAGAGTTGACCTTGTGGATAAGCCGCCGGTTCATGATTTCACCGGGGATGTGGCAGAATTCCTGAATATGGACGATGTCAGGTTCACTGCAGGATGCCGCCATGCTAAATGGGCTGTAATGCACATGGTTTGCGAGCAGGGCGATACCGTTGTAGTGGATGCTCTTGCCCACTATACTTCATATCTTGCCGCTGAAGCGAACAAACTTGAGATCGTTGAGGTGCCGCATAACGGTTACCCCAGATTTGAGATCGATCCGCAGGGGTATGCCGCAAAATTCGAAGAAGTAGAACAAAAAACAGGGAAACTTCCAACAATGGCCGTACTCACGCATGTTGATTACAGATATGGCAATATCGCTGATGCGCAAAAAGTCGGTGAAATATGCAAAGAATATGGGGTCCCGTTCCTTCTCAATACAGCTTATTCATCAGGCATCATGCCGGTCGATGGCAAGAAACTCCATGTAGATTTCCTGTGCGGCTCAGGACATAAAAGCTGGGCTGCATCCGCACCGATCGGGATACTTGCAACGACATACGAATGGAGCACCAAGGTATTCAATAAATCAACATGCCGCGGCGACTGGAGCGGACGTGGTTTTTCAAAAAAAGAAGTTGCACTGTTTGGATGTTCACCAGTATTTGGCGCGCCAGTGGCAACCCTCATGGCATCATTCCCCGCGGTTGTAGAACGGGTAAAGCACTGGGATGAGGAGGTTAAAAATGCTCAGTATTTCGTCAATGAACTTGAAAAGATCGAAGGCTTCCACCAGATGGGGGTCAAGCCAAAACAGCATCCCCTTATGAACTTTGAAAGCCTGGCCCTTCATGAGATCGCTGAAAAGGATAAGCGCAGGGGATATTTCCTGTACCATGAGCTAAAGAAAAGAAAGATCGTCGGGCTTCATCCAGGCATGAGCAAGAATTTCAAGATCAATACGTTCGGCCTGAAGCGTGACCAGATCGAATATGTGGCCGCCGCTTTTAAAGATATAGCAAGAGAAAATGGAATTAAAGTCGAGGAATGAACCATGAAATATGCAGATATATCAATGAAATTCAGGAAATTTTTTGAACTCCCTTCTTCACCTGTTGCGATCAGGTTTATAAATGATAACTCTGAAAAAAAAACAAGCAGCAAGCCAATGCGATACTGCGAAATGGTAAGGCGCAGCGCTTTCTATGGCGAAAGTTTTGTATTTAGCGTCGAGGAACTCACATGTACAAGCGCAGAGCTTGCCCTGGGTTTTACAGAACCGACCTACGGGGAGGTCTATCCGCGTATCAAGCCGGCGAACACAAAATTGGTCAGCGTGACCCCTCTTGAAAAGACAGAAAAAAAACCCGATGTTGTAATTATTGCGGCAAATCCCCGCAAGATAATGAGAATTTCCACTATCATTGCTCAATTGCATGAAAAACAGCCGGTAGAGGTCAAATTCAAAGGAGAGTTCGCAGTTTGCGGCGAATGCACGGCAATTCCTCTCCTTGAGAAAAAAGTTAACTTATCGCTTCTGTGTAACGGCGCAAGGATGTTCTCAGGATACCGGGATGATGAAGTCGTAATGGGCTTCCCCTTTGATGATTTTGAACGTGTGGCACAGAGCACGCAGGAAAAAGAGATCACAAGCGCCCTTTGCGGATGTATAATGGATGACATTCCAGCAGGAGCAGTAACAGCTATCGAGAAGGTGGGGTTTGGCAAAGGAACAGATCAGTTCTTCGGGCGCTTTGGAACTGAGATCGTGCGTCTTTACACCCCCAAGGAGAAGGACGGAAAGATCACCTCCCTGACGCTTCATATTCCTATAAAATTCAAGGATAATGAAACAGCCACAAAAGCTAATGAAAAAGCAGATGATATCCTCGAAAAACCAATGCTTCACAGGGTAAGGGATAACTGGGTCGATATCGCACTGCCTCTTGATCTTGGTGAAACGCTCAACAGGGCAAGTATGCGTGGTGAGAAATTCGACGCGCTGGTCAGGAATGGAATTGATACTATCCTGGGTGAGGCTGAAAAGGTCAAGAGAAAAACTGCAGGATGAAGGGGCAGAAGAGTCCCGGGGAAAACGATGCATTTAATCATAACAGAAAAACATGACACCGCAAAAAGGATCGCTGCTATACTGTCTGAAAAAAAGCCCGACAAGCAAAGAGTGAACGGTGTCGATACATATTCATTTGGTGACACGACCATCATTGGACTTTCAGGCCATATTGTTGAAGTAGATTTCCCTAAAGAATACAATAACTGGCAGAAAACTGATCTAAATAACCTTATACAGGCGCAGGTACTGACGAATCCGACCCGAGCAAATATCGTAACTGCGATTCGCAAACTGGGAAAAGGCGCCGACCACCTGACAATTGCGACTGACTATGATCGCGAAGGTGAATTGATAGGTGTAGAAGCTTTGAACATTGTTAAAAAAGTAAATTCTGATATTTTGGCAGATCGTGTCCATTATAGCACGATAACCCCTGCCGAAATTAAAAAGGCATTTTCCAATCCTACTACTATCGATTTTAATCTTGCAGCAGCTGGTGAATCGCGACAGATCATTGACCTTGTCTGGGGCGCGGTGCTCACGCGTTATGTATCTTTGAATTCAGGCAGGCTTGGAGCTAAATTCCTGTCTGTTGGAAGGGTTCAATCACCCACCCTTGCTATAATCGTGAACCGCGAAAAAGAGAGGGAAGCGTTCGTGCCTGTTCCCTACTGGGAAATATTTGCAATCCTGGTAAATGGGGGGGAATTTGAAACCCAGCACAAGAAAGGACGTATCCTTGATAAGGCAGAAGCTGAAGCCATATATGCCAAACTTGGAAAAACGGGAACTGTAAAAAGCATCATACTTGGGAAACGAAGCGAAAAGCCCCCAACCCCATTTAATACGACTGAATTCCTAAGAGCTGCAAGCTCTATCGGGATAAACCCTGCAAATGCAATGAGGATAGCAGAATTCCTGTATGTCAATGGATACATTTCCTATCCACGTACTGATAATACGGTTTATCCGCCTACAGTTGATACAAAAGCTATCATCGAATCATTCCTTGCAACTGAATTTAAGGAATATGCAAAGAAGTTACTTTCAGGGGATCTCACTCCAACGCGGGGAAAGAAAGAGACCACCGACCACCCTCCGATCATGCCTGCAACACCTGTAACCCGGAACAAGCTCAAAGAAGATGAATGGAAGATATATGAACTTGTGGTGAGACGTTTCTTTGCAACGTTTGCGACTGAAACACAGTGGGAAACAATGGCTGTCACTGTTGATATTACTGGAGAGGATTTTGGGGCAAATGGCGCAAGACTTGTGGAACAGGGGTGGCGCTGGTATTATCAATATAACCTGCCACAGGACAGGATTTTACCAAAACTAACTGAAGGACAGATCCTTAATGTGAAGGATACACAACTTGTGGCAAAAGAGACTCAGCCGCCTTCACGATATGGGCAGGGACATCTTATAAAAATAATGGAAGATCTTGGACTCGGGACTAAATCCACGCGACATGAAATTATTTCAAAGCTCTATTCAAGGGCCTATGTTCATGGAAACCCCCTCCAGCCCACAAAAACAGCATTAGCTGTCATCGATGCGCTTGAAACTTATGCAAATACGATCACAAAACCCGATATGACAAGCAAACTTGAAGAAGACATGGATAAGATCTCAGAGGGAAAGATCAAGGAAGATTTTGTTATCAATGAATCAAGAGAAATGCTTGTTGAAGTTTTCAAAGATCTGACTAAGAACAAAGAAATGATCGGAGAATCTCTGAGGAATGGATTATATGAAGATAAGATAATCGGGACATGTAAGAAATGTTCTTCGGACCTGATAATCAGGAAATCCAAGAAAGGTTCACGATTTATCGGATGCTCAGGATATCCAAATTGCGACTTTATTCTTCCTTTGCCAAAAGTTGGTCAAATTGTCGTTACTGAAAAACAATGCATTGACCATAGCATATATCATATAAAGATCATCAACAAGGGAAAACGCCCATGGGATATCGGATGCCCCCATTGTAATTTTATCGAGTGGCAGAAGAAAGTCGAAAATGAGAAGGATGGGGCGGCAAAGGCTATGCGATCGAATTCAAGGACGGATATTAAGCCTTATAAATCCTAAAATCGATAGTTTTAAGTCATTTGAATGTTATCATAATTATTATATGGCTGAAGGTGGTAAAACGGTTACGATAGCAGCAATGCCTGCATATAACGAAGAAGATCATATTGCAAAAACGATCATTGGATGCAGGAAGTATGTGGATAAGGTAGTAGTCGTGGACGACGGCAGCAGCGATGCGACCTCAGAGATAGCAGAAGCGCTTGGGGCGATCGTAATAAAACATCCTGTTAATAAAGGATACGGTGCTGCATTACAAACGATATTCAATACAGCTCGTGAAATGGATGTCGACAAAATGGTTATAATCGATTCTGATGGCCAGCACGATCCCGGGGATATCTTGAAATTATTTGAGCCTTTGAACAACGGAGCAGATATTGTAATTGGTTCAAGATTTGTTAACGGGAATGGAAAAAATGTCCCTGCATACAGGAAGATGGGGATGAAAGTGCTGGATAAAGCAACGAATATCGCAGGTGGGATCAATGTCACAGACACCCAGAGCGGATTTCGTGCTTACAGGAGGAAAGCAATAGAAAATATCAGAATAAAAGACAATGGTATGTCGGCAGGTTCTGAAATATTGATGCAGATGAAAGAACATGACCTTACGTTCAAGGAGATCGAGATACATTGCAATTATAACGTTGAGAAACCTTCCAAACAAAACCCCATAAGTCACGGGTTGAAGGTGCTGGCGTACATACTGGGTGAGATCGAGATGCGAAAGCCGCTATATTATATTACCTTGCCAGGTTTGATCCTGATGTTTGCAGGGTTAGTGATGGGATTTAATACCCTGGAAATGTGGAGATCTGGAGGAAATTTGCCATTTGGGCCTACGCTGTTTACGATGGCTGCATCTATATTAGGTACTTTTTCCGTTTTTAGCGGGCTTATATTGCACTCTGTTTCGAAACTGCTGGATGAAAAAACAAGAACCAGCAATTGATAATGCCTGTAATTAAAGAAATGAGAACATGAGTACTGCAATAATTCTGGGCACACGCCCTGAGCTCATCAAAATGTCCCCTATTATAAGGGAACTCGATCGAAATGGCATGGAATTTTTCATCCTGCATACGGGGCAACATTATTCCTATAATATGGACAGGGTATTCTTCGACCAGCTTGAACTCCCGGAGGCAAAATACAATTTAGAAGCGGGTTCAGGAACTCATGGAGAGCAGACCGGGAAGATGCTTGCGAGGATCGAGAAGGTGCTGATGGAAGAAAAACCGGCGATCGTGCTGGTTCAGGGGGATACTAACACTGTGCTTGCCGGGGCGCTTGCTGCATCGAAGCTGAATATAAAAGTTGCCCATGTTGAGGCTGGACTTCGAAGTAATGATCGAAGGATGCCAGAGGAGATTAACAGAGTGCTTGCCGATCATTGTTCTGATTTTCTTTTCGCACCTACTGAGGGATCAAGAAAAACGCTACTTGGCGAAGGGATACCTGAGAAGAAGATATTCGTCACCGGAAATACCGTTGTTGATGCTGTTTTCCAGAATCTTAAGCTAGCTGAAGAAAAGACCACACTTAAGGAACTTGGTCTTCGATCCGGGAACTATTTCCTCGTGACAGCGCACAGGCAGGAGAATGTGGACGATCCGGTGAGATTTTCGGGAATTTTAAGGGGCATAGAGGAACTTAGCAAAGAATTTGATACACCTGTTGTTTATCCGATCCATCCGCGCTCGAAAATGAGATTAGAGGAGTCAGGGATAAAGATAAATGGAAGCATCAGGTTCATAGAGCCTTTGGATTATCTTGATTTCCTGAATCTTGAAAAAGGTGCAAGTCTTGTTCTTACGGATTCTGGCGGAGTACAGGAAGAAACCTGTATCCTGGGGGTACCCTGTGTCACGCTAAGAGATAATACTGAGAGACCGGAAACGGTTGAGGTGGGATCGAATATGCTTGCCGGGACTGAATCGGAGAAGATCGTGGTATGTGCAAGGAAGATGCTTGTGAAGGGGAAAGACTGGAAGAATCCTTTTGGGGATGGGAAGGCCGGAGAAAAGATAGTGAGGGTGATAAAAATGGCAATAGGCAAAAATCCGTGTTAATCAGTGTAAATCCGTGTCTAAAAAAGAGTCAAACCTACGTGAAGTTTAATAAGGGGTCACTTCTTCTTAAAACACAAGAAAGGAAAAAGATCATTAAAACAATAAAACAAGACTCAACATTATCTTCTTTATGTTATGAGATGGTAGATGAATTTAATGAATTCATAGCCTGTCTGAAAGGTTTAGTAATACTTTCTGTCGATTATGAAGAGTATAAACATGCCTCAGAATTAGGAAAAAAATATTTATTATTACCCAGTGATGCTCTTCATGCATCAGTAATGGAAACAAATAAAATCCGAAATATTGCAACCAGGGATGGGGATTTTGATCGGATTGAAGGAATAACTGTCTGGAAACAGTGAAATGATTTGTGCCACTCGGCGCCCTCTGTAACAGATAATCCATCATGTTCCGAACATTTATCAAAAACAAAAGAACAGAGTCAGCAACAAACGAGAACACGGATGCCACGGATTTCGCGGATTTACACGGATTATGCTCAGTTCGGGATAGATCCGTGTCCCTGAAAACAAAAAATCTGCGCGAATCTGCGGATTACTCCATAAAATATTATCCACAGATTGCGGAGATTTATTCTTGCGCCGCATCAACCCCATGCAACCGCAAAGGATTCAATTCTTCCGAGCCCAAAATCGATAGCTTTAAATCAATTGACTATAATGATAACCATCATTGGTATCGATGGGTATTTCAAATAACATGACAGTAATGCCTGCATTTTATGAAAGGAGAACATGAGCACAATAATAATCCCCGGCATCCGCCCTGAGATCAGCAAAATGTATCCGGTGATGGGCAAATTCGAGAGAGGAGGGAGGGGATTTTTGGATCTGGATGTGGGGCAGGGAAATCATGCAAAAAATAAAAAACCGCAGATGAACGCAGATAAACGCAGATTCGTTTCTCTAGCACCTGCATATTATAAATTATTTATTAGAGATCAAAGCGAGGGATATGAAAACCATTCTAATTAACCCCTCTCAAAATATGCACTATCCGCAGCCTCCGCTGGGATTGGCAAGCATAGCTGCGGTTCTGGACCAAAAAGGGCATCAGGTGGAGATTATTGATGCGAATGCTTTGCAGCTATCCGAACGCGAGATCGTGGAGAAAGTCAAAGGCGCTGATGTGATCTGCATTACGGCTATGACTCCTGCAGTAAATTCTGCAATAAGAATAGCAAAAGAAATAAAAGCAGAAAACCCGGATCAAATAATCATTCTGGGAGGACCACATGCCACTATTTTGCCAGAAGATACTTTGAATAAAGTTCCACAGATCGATATGATCGTGCGCGGCGAAGGGGAGAAAATTATAGTTGAGCTTTTTGATGCGCTGGAAAATAAAAAATATCTCCAGAACATTAATGGAATAACTTACCGGAATAATGGAATCAAAAGCACTCCATCGCAGCCTTCAATAGTTGATCTGGATCCTTTGCCGTTCCCTGCCTATCACCTCCTTCCGATTCACAAATATAAACTTCATCCGCCGAATGGCAGGAAACTTCCATATATGGCAATGATGACAAGCAGGGGCTGTCCCTATAACTGCATTTACTGCTCAAAACCGATATTTGGACAAAAGTTCAGGGCGCAGAGTCCGGAAAGAACAGTTGATGAATTTAAAGATGGTGTCAAGCGGATGATGTTTTGAGCGACAAGATTACAGTTGTTATTCCTGTGAAATATGAAGAGCTTACTGTTTCGGTGATCATTCCAAATTATAATGGGAAACATTATTTGGAAGATTGTTTATCTTCATTATCAAATCAATCATATAGAAATTATGAAGTTGTTATAGTAGACAATGCGTCAACGGATGGTTCAATAGAATATATTAAAAATAATTTCCCACAATTTAAAATTATTGAGAATTCTGAAAACCTTGGATTTGCAAAAGCAGTAAATCAAGCTGCAAAAAACACTAAAAATGATTTTATTGCAGTTTTAAATAATGATACTGAAGTACACTATAATTGGCTGGAAGAATTCATAATTTTTTCTAAAAGCTATGAAGATTTCGGATCATGTCAATCTAAAATATTATTATATGATAGGAAAGATACGATTAATACTGTTGGGAATGAATTGTTTTTTTTAGGTCATGGCTGGTCAGGAAGATATGGCAAACCAGATATGTCAGATAATAATGTTATGGAAGTCTCTTATTGCAGTGGTGCATCAATGTTCATGAAAAGAGAGGTTTTTGAACAAGCAGGATACTTTGATGATGAGGAAGTTTTTATGTATCATGATGATCTGGATCTTGGCTGGCGTTTATTATTATTAGGTTATAAAAATTATGTAGCCCCGAAATCTATCGCATACCATAAATACCAATATAGTAGAAATAATAAGAAATATTATTATTTGGAAGTGAGCAGGTTTGTGTCCATAATCAAGTATTACCAGTTGAAAACGATGATTTTGATCTTGCCGGCTTTCTTAATATTAGAAGCAGGTATCATTTTATTATCAATACGTGGTGGATGGTTACAGGATAAAATCAAAGTGTACTGGTATATTTTAAAGAATTTTTATCGGTTATTGCAGAAAAGAGATAGAATTCAAAAGCAGAGAAAATTACCAGACAGAGATATATCCAAATACTTTAAAGGAAAAGTTGAATTTCAAGAGTTTAAAAACATTTATTTACAATTGATTAATCCATTTTTTGATGCTTACTGGAAAATTACGAAAAAGGTTATCTAACATTTTATTATGAAAATCGCTGAAATATCTTCAACATTTCCTCCTTATTTGGCAGGTACCGGTAATGTTTGTTATCATAACTCAGTTGAACTGGCAAATTTAGGACACAAAGTCACAGTTTATACAAGCAAATATCCAAAAATATCATATACCTATCCTAAAAATATTAATGTGAATAGATTTGATTATCTTTTTAAGGTCGGAAATGCATTTTTTATTCCTCAATTGTTAAAAATAGAAAACTATGATATTATTCATTTGCATTATCCCTTTTTTTTCGGGGCAGAACTTATTTATCTAAATGCAAAATTTAGAAAAATCAAATATGTTGTAACTTATTATAATAATACAATATCTGATGGATTATTTGGATTATTCTTTAAAATATATGGATCTACAATGATGAAAATGATATTAAACCAAGCTGAAAAAATTTTTGTTACATCGCTCTATTATGGGAAGAATTCATTTCTTTCCAAAATGTATGATAATAATCCAGATAAAATAATAGAAAAATATAATGTTGAGAATAAGAAAATTATTTTATTCGTTGGCGGTCTTGATAAACCACATTTTTTTAAAGGAATTGAGATTTTATTCGAAAGTTTTAGAAAGTTGAATAATCCCGATTATCACTTAATCATTGTTGGCGATGGAGATCTGAGGGGTGATTACATAAATCAAGTCAAAAATTTGGGATTGATATCTCCAATATGCTTACCAATAAGTGGTCTAACTTTGTTAATGTTGTTCAACTTACATTATAAAGTGTTTAAAAAATTTGGAGGATAAAATGATATCTATAGTTGTCGTTTATAATAATGGGCAAATTTTGAATGATATTTTGGTAAAGAACTTAAAAAATCAAACTGCTGAATATGAGCTTATTGCAGTTGATAACACTAAAGGAACATTTATATCAGCAGCACATGCGTTAAACTTTGGTGGAAATAAGGCCATTGGCAAATACATAATGTTTATTCATCAAGATGTGGCTTTGGATTCATCCATTTGGTTAGAAACAGTTGAAAATAAATTGAATGACCTACAATCACTTGGAATTGCTGGTGTTGTGGGTATGAGTACCAGAGGACGTAACTACAACGAAAGATGGAGGGGGTATATTGATAATAATGGAGAAATATGGCCGTGGTGTAAACCCCTACAAATGTCAGAAGAAGTACAAACATTGGATGAATGTCTATTAATCATACCAAGTTTAACTTTTAGGAAGATGCAATTTGATGAAAAAACATTTGATGGTTGGCATTGTTATGGGGCAGATTATTGCTTAAGTGTTATATATATTGGACTAAAAGCTTATGTTCTCCCAGTATTTATTCGTCATATGTCACCTTCATCGAATGTACAAAACTTATTTAAGTATCAAATGAGATTGTTTTTGAAACATAAAAAAAATTATCCAATTGTTTTTACAACATGTGGGGAAATTTCTTGGATTAAACTCCCATTTTTATTTATAAAGAGTAAATTGATAGAAATAAATGTGTTTAGACCTATTTATAATATATTGAAAAAGTATAGGGTATGAGAACCGGACGGCTAGTATGAAAATATGTCAAATAATTTATACATATCCACCCTATATATTGGGTGGAGCTGATATCTACGCTCAGAAAATCTCTGCCGAGCTTTCAAAAAGTGGTAATGAAGTTGTTGTAATTACTACGCAGCCATATGAAAGTTTTTCCTCATCAAAACCATCTATAAAAATAATAGATGGTATCAAAGTCTATCGATTTTATCCATTTAATATATATTCGTGGACAAATTCTTCAAAGAAATCAATGTTTTTGAAATCAATATGGCATATTTTTGATATATGGAACTTGCACACATATATAATTATTAAAAAAATTCTCCAGATAGAAAAACCAGATGTTGTTCATATTCATACTCCAATCTGGTTTTCGTTATCTGTATTTGACGCGGTGAAAAGCATGAAAATACCTACAGTTTTTACTCTTCATGATTATCTTCTACTATGTAGGAAACTGTTACTTTTACGTAAAAATGGTGACGTTTGTGAAAAACCAAGTTTGATTTGTAAAGTATATCAAAGTCTATCTAAAACTTTTGTTAACAATAAACCAGATCTGATAATTGCTCCATCTCAATTTGTATTGGATATGCTCACAACTAATGGATTTTTCAATAAATCGAAATGTATTGTACTGCCCTTGTGTATTAATCTTTGTAGTGAAAAGGCGACGAAAGATTACAATACTATTGATATTTTATATGTGGGGGGTTTAATAAAATATAAAGGCGTTCAAATATTGATTAGTGCATTTAAAAAAATAGATTCGAAAAATATTCGCCTTCATATTATTGGAAAAGGAATTGATGAATTAGAATTTAGGAAAATTGCAAGGTCAGATACTAGGATAATTTTCCATGGATTTAAAGTTGGAGAAGAGTTGGAAAATTTATATAAAAAAGCGAATATTGCAGTTGCTCCATCAATGTGTAATGAAACGTTTGGGTTAGTAATACTTGAAAGTTTTAATTATGGAATACCAGTTATTGGAACAAATATTGGAGCTTATCCTAATTTAATAAAAAATGAATATAATGGTTTTTTGTTTAATACTGGAAATGTAAATGAGTTAAAAGACATACTTGAATCATTGATTAATACTCCATTCAAATTACAAATTTTGGAAGATGGCGCTTTTGAGACCGCACAAAAATATGGGTTAAAAAATCATATAAAGAAATTGGAAAATTCTTATAAGGGATTAATGAGATGAAAATTAGACGATTGAGATCATTCAATGCCAATAGTTGGTTTATAAGTATTTTATTAATACTTTTTATTACTGACTTAACAATATATCTGGATATTCCAATTTTAAGACAAATACTTGGGTTCATTTTTCTTATGTTTCTTCCTGGCCTATTAACCCTTAAAATTCTAAAATTGTATCTTATAACCGTATTGGAAAAGTTTATTTTAGTGTGGGGTTTAAGTATCTCTTTATTATTATTAATTGGACTGATTATAAATACTATGCTGCTGTGGCTTAATTTTTCTAAACCATTGGCAATTATTCCACTTTTGCTTTCCTTCAATATAGTATTTATTATTTTATTAATAGTAGGATATAATAACAGCCAATCCCAGATTTTTTCGGTTCCAAATTTCAATCTAAGCATCCCCGAAAAAGCATTTTTGTCTATTCCAGTTTTATTTCCAGGGCTGAGTGTGTTTGGAATGAACTTAATGAATAAAACAAATAATAATATTATCCTTATGCTTCTGCTATTTTTAATTCCATTTTATGTAGTGATAGTATGTATTTTCAATAAAAAATTTCCAAATAGACTTTATCCATTTATAATATTTTTAATAAGTATATCACTTTTACTTTTATTGGCATTAAGATCAAATCATTTAATAGGAATAGATACTCATTCTGAGTATAATATTTATCAAATAACGTTAAATAATTTGCACTGGAAAATAATTAGCAACTCACCATACGACGCAACTTTAAGTATTTCTCTTTTGCCTGTGATATTTCGTTCTATCTTAAATATCCCTGACGAATTTCTCTTTAAAATTCTCCATTCTGTGTTATATTCAATCTCACCATTGTTAGTTTATGTGATTTCAAAAAAATATATTGGAGATTTTTATGGATTTTTGGCGTCTTGTTTTTTTATGTTTCAAAGTATTTTTTTATTTACTGCATATAATGCTCGTACAAGTCTTGCTGTGCTTTTTGTTTGTCTTATGATAACCGTTCTTTTCACTGACACAATACTAGGTTGGAGAAAGAAATTTTTTACCATCTTATTTATAGTTTCGACGGTAATATCTCATTATTCAACAACATATATTTTATTTTTTATTTTAGTATCAATATTGATATTTCAAAATATATTGCTAATTCATTATAATTCAAAAAAAGTCATATCTTCAAATATTGTCATTTTATTTGGAACTTTTATGCTCTTCTGGTATTCAAAAGTTACCAGTATTATATTTAATGGCGGAATTTATTTCGTCAACAAAACAATTTTAAGTTTAAATGATTTATTCATCAACGATATGCGAAGTGCACCTGCACAGTTTTTACTTGGAAGTAATAATAAAAATGATTTCCCGGAAAATATAAAATTTATTTTTATATGGCTGACTTTTGTGTTTATTGGAATTGGAATTATCACGTTGATACGAAGATATAAAAATATGTCGTTCCCTGAATTGAATTTTAAGAAATCTGATTTTTTAATTGTGAAGTTTGAAGTTGCATATTCTGTTATGGTGTTTGTGTGTGCTGGACTATTAGCTATAACTATTATTCTCCCATATATTTCAATTGGATATGGTATAGAAAGATTATATGCTCTTACAATCATAAGTCTATCAGTGTTTTTTATTATTGGTGGAATAACATTATCAAAATATACAAAAACTCGATCTTATTTGATTATATTATTGGTGTTGATTCCGCATTATTTTAGTGTAGTAGGCGTTACTCCTATCATATTCGGTGATACTCACTCAATCATTTTAAATTCGGTGGGAATACAATATGATCAGATGTATGTACATGATCAAGAAAGTTATTCTGCGAAATGGTTAAAACGATATCTGGAAGAAAACGCTAGATTATACGGTGATACATATAGTAAAATGAGGCTAATTAGTCAAAGCGGGATTCAGTCATTAATTTATGCGAAGTCACTCATTGAAGATAAAGAGAATATTGAAGACGGTTATATATATTTAAGATATACAGGCGTGGTTGATAAGAAATTAATGGATAGTAATTATAAATGGCACAACATGACAGAGTATCGACACATTTTCATCGGAAAAAATAAGATTTATAGTAATGGTGGTTCAGAAGTACATTTTTAAATGACGACATATGACGTCCCACTTTTTACACACTTGCATTGGCATTAACTTTTTCCTCCTTTTGTTGAAAATTCCCATTGAAAATTGACCCCTTTTTCCCACCAATTTTGACCCCCCTTCTATGTAACTTTTCCTCCATTTAATAATTATCCTTTCCTATATTTTTGGACTCATGCTTTTTCAGTCTATAACTTTTGCCTGTGAAGTAGAAGACATGTGAATGATGTAAAAGCCGATCTAAAATCGCAGTTGCAACAATATTATCCTTGAATAGCGAGCCCCATTCTTCAAAAGGTCTATTTGTGTTCAATATTATTGAACCACGCTCATATCTTTTTGACACCAATTGGAAAAAGAGATTAGCACTATCTTTTGTCATATCCATATATCCCAATTCATCCAATACCAAAAGATCAATCCGTCCTAACTTGGATAACTCCCTGCCAAGATACCCCATCAATTTGGCTTTTGCCAGATCATCCACAAGTTCCTGAGCAGTATAGAACTGGACACGTTTCCTTCTCTCACAGGCTTTAATCCCTAGACCAATAGAAAGGTGTGATTTACCAATACCAGGTGGCCCTACAAAAATTATGTTTATTGCATTATCAAGATATTCCAACGTGTTAAGGTTTCGTATCTGCTTCTCATTCAGTTGCGGCTGATGGGTAAAATCATATCCTTCAATTGTTTTTATGCAAGGAAAACCTGCTCGACGTATTCTCTGGTTAACTGACCGTTCTATCATACCTTGATATTCTTTTTCAATAAGTCCAGACAAATACTCTGTATAATCGAGCTTTTTTTCAGCTGCTATTTTTGCCTCTTTCTTATAAATCTCAGGTATACGCTTTAGATTCAATTCTTCAAAATAGTGTTCAAGATCCTTCATTCATATCTCCCCTGAGCTTTCGACAAACATTTTGGTACGATATGAATCCAGACTACGAATTACACCAGGAGGACTTGAGATTGACTGATCATTTGAGCCTCAGGCAAATACAACAATACAGCTCTAAATTATAAAATAAATAAGCTCCTATCTCCGATTCCAACAAAATTAGCTATACTGGCTCAAACATATAATCGCCTGAAAGCACTTGGTGCTCTGATCAAGTCATATCTTCTTAGCTTACAAGCAGTCAATGCAGTCAAAATGGTAGTAATATTTGAAAAAGAAACGAAAGATTGTGCCCAATTTATTCCACGAGTTGGCATTTCGGAGCGATTATACCCTACAACTTCATTCGAATTCTTACGCTCGATAATGGTTCTAAGATCGTATAATTTTCCAAGACCTCTGTGATATTCCCTGGGAATATATTCTCCCCTAAAACAGTCACCATCATTTGTTTTTATTACATCCCCAACACTTGTATTCCTTGCAGCTATTACAGGAATAACTCCATGTTCAAGAACAAGTTTATTAGATTCATGACTGTCGGGCCCTGCATCACTTAATAAAAATTTTGGTCTTTTTACAGTTGATTGCATTCCTTTGATCACGGTTTGCTTAAATATTGTGTTATCGTTTTTATTTGCACCTACTGCACCCCAATAAATGGGGATACCCCAGGAGCGGTCAACAAAACCAGTATCAGTAAAACCTGTTCCGGTTAGAACACTGAACCTTCCAGTCTTTTTGACATAATGCCCTGCATCAGGATCTGAAAATTGTCCCGTTTTCTTATCTTTAATCCCGCTGCAATTGCATTCAAAAAATCTCCTATCCCAAATCCAGATTTTATCTCCGATCAGATTCAAGTCTCTGCATTCTTGTATTATGCTGGGGGCATATTCATTCAAACCGAGACTGACTTCTTTTAAGTTTCGAATATAAGATCGCTCAGTAAGTTGATATGTGCTCTGTATCCCTAATTCAGCTCGCAGCGATGGATTATGATTGAACTCATCGATCCAGGAATTGAAATTTGAATAACCAAATTTGCATCTTGCCAATTCTATTTTGAAAATATTATTTAGATTAAGAAAATCATGTTTGTCTTGAGGTTCATAATCCAATTTTAATTGTAAATTCCTAAAATAAATATCTATTGAAGGATTTAGTCTGAAAATGTTATTCAAATAACCATCAAAATTGGGATATTTTTGGAAAGCTATTCTCTGATCATCTGGTATTTTTCCTGAAAGATATTCTTCAGGTACTTTTACTGGTTTGGTTTTATATGGAAGTTTTATATTTCTTTTCAGCAGATATATTGCCCCATCTATGAAATCAGTAAGCTTCGTTTGGTCAACAAGGATCGGGATAGGTTTTGGAGTTTTCTTTTTTTGAGTATTATTGTTTTCCTTAAATAATATACGCAGATTTCCACATACAATATCAGTGCATTTTCGAATTATTCTTGTTACTTTTCCTGTAAATTCGGTAAGTTTAGTCTGATAAATTGACAAAATACGGGTTTTGATATTTTCCACTTTTTCAAATGGTTTTCGTTTGAAAAGTTCTACATATTTTTTCCTTCCTTCAGCACTTTTTAAACTTATTATGATCTCAATTATAACTCCACAAAAATCATCAATCTGTGTTTGGATGAATTTATGTATCCTCTTCAAATTTAATGGTAAATAAAAAAATATATTTTTACGGAATCTTTGATAATATTATCTTTTTTTGATTAATAAAAGGCAATAGCCATATT
>JAPMTR010000010.1 GCA_026552975.1 Candidatus Methanoperedens sp. | reverse complement strand
GACTTAGAAAAGGCGATAAGTTGAAGGTTGAAATAAGAAATAGGAGCATCAATATGATACCTAAAACCATTGACATTACAACACTTGTCGGATCTATAAATGGTCTTGATAAAGAAATTATAAATGAAGAGATTATAAGAGATCGCAACGACGAAGATGAAAGGGATTGGCTAATCAAAGAATCGATGAAGAAGAGATGATCGTATGGATAGAATTTTGATCGACACGATGCATTTAGCCTCGCTTCTTATAGAAAAAGATAAAGATGGTCCATATCTCCAACTTGCTCGGGCTATTAAAAACCAAAAAATTATAGGAGTAGTTTCTGTGGTCACACTAACGGAATTAATCAAGAATCTGGGTGAAGAGAACAGACAGAAAATTACGGAATTAACTTATACGAATTTAGTATTTATTAATGTTACCCAAAAAATCGCATCGCATGCCGGTGATTTACGTTTGAAATATGATATCCCCACTATTGATTCTTTGATTGCTGCAACTGGAATAGTTGAAAACACCAAACACGTTCTTACATTTGACAAACGCCATTTTGAAAAACTAAAAAATTTGATCAAAATCATTAGTCTTGAGAAGGCTTTGGATATGTCGAAGCAATAAGAAAACATTATCCACCGCCCATCAAGATTTACATCCGATGGCGAGGAGATAGCAGTGCCAGTAGTATAGCTTATATCAAGCCTGGGGCGCTGGCTGAGGTTGCTCCAATCTGAACTGTAAAAAGCGATATAATTGTCGTTCTCATTCCTGGCCTTTAAGAAGAAGCCTGTGTTATCATAGGTGCCAGCAACATAGTTCTGGACAAGCTCTGTTACATTAAAGGCATAATATTTGTTATCAGGCAGGGAATTGGCATTAAATGTGATCGAGGCAAATGGTACGTTACCCTGAGCAGCATTATTCCTGTCAAACCAGCTTCCGCCCGGATTGTTCCAGGGAGTGTTAAAAAGAAGCATTAAAAGCCTTAGAACGAGCTGGATTTGTGGTAGTAAGGCAGCGCGGAAGTCATGTTGATTTTTAGCTGACGATCCTGGGAATGTCAGATATTTCATCGAAATGGCAGCGCAGTGCATCCACAATATTTTCTTTTAATTCTTCAACAGTTTCACCCTGAGTAAAGATGGAATACCCTAATGCCTGAGCATTATAGCCACCTTCTGGAAATGTAAGAATTAACACTAAATCGATAATGATAGAAGTCATCATAATCAAAAGTAATATCTATATAGTAGAATTGAGTATTTAAAAATAAATATTTCTGAGGAAAATAATGAAATTAGAAATTGTATTAGAGAAAGAAGATGATGGAACATATTCTGTGCATTGTCCGGCCCTGAAAGGTTGTCACTCTCAAGGTGAGACCAAAGAAGATGCGCTTATTAATATTAAAGAAGCAATTCAATTGTATTTAGAAGTTGCCAATGAAAAAGCTAGAGAAGAAATAATACAACATCCAAAAAGCATAGCCATTGAGATGGCTGTATGACAGAAAAGAGATTGTTACCTGTTTTAGGAAGGCAAATGGGGAGTCACATTGTAATGTCAAAAGAAGATGCGATTTTAGTGATCCCGGATCATCAAACCGTAACCAAGGGATTTAATTAAAGACGCAGGACTTACTGTTGAAGAATTTAATAAATTACTTAATAAATAATATTATTATATATAAAATATATACGTTTTATGTGTTAAGTTGAGCGATTTGCCCGTAAAATGAAACTGACAGGCTATGTTGAGAATATCAAACTTTATGATGTCAGGATCGTTTGTGAAGGGAATAAAGCAAGTATAGACTCATTTCTCAGGCTGCTCAAGATCAAAGAATATCCTATTGATGTAGAAAACCTGAATTTTTTGTTCGAAGATGCGACAGGAGAATTTGAATATTTTGAGATAAAACGCGGGGATATGGCTGAAGAATTGGGAGAGCGACTCGATATAGCAAATGCCAAAATGACTGTCATGACGCAGAAACAAGATGTTATGATCGAAAAACTGGATAATAATACCTCTATTCTAAAAGAAAACACATCGATTCTTATAGATTTTAAGAATGAAACAAATGGGAATTTTCAATTCAGATCCCCGGTAACCTCAGGTCCAGGTATGATCGCCTCAAATAAATATAGCATCGTTCGATAGATACCACAAATACTTTATCTATTAATGATAATTAAATTACCATACCGTCATGATTCGCTTGGATTATATAAATAACTACTAATAAATTCCTTCCACACTCGCTTCTATCATAAAATGGATTGAAGAACAGGCTGGA
>JAPMTR010000013.1 GCA_026552975.1 Candidatus Methanoperedens sp. | reverse complement strand
GTTCTTCAGACTTCTTAAAATCGAAATGTGTGACCTTGTGTTCGAGTTCGACTGATGTTGGAATTACACCACCGGCGACTTCAACTTTCTGTTCGGCTAACCGAGAAGAAACTTTCCGATCAACCATGGCCTCAATCTTTGTTTCATCAATCGGTGAGCCCGCATGGATGTTTGCTAGTGCTTCCTTCACTTTCTCATCAACGTAACCCTTGACTTTACCTTCATCGATTGGCACTACAGTAGGAAACCCTAATTCAAGCAGACCTTCCTTAATTTTCTGAAAAGCCACATTCTCTTTAGTCAACGCCTCGTTGCGATCCTTAAGGTTTTTCATCTCTGTTTCTTGTTTTTCAAGGTGCTCTAAAAGTTTCGTGTGTTCAGTTGTGAGGCGTTGCACTTGACCACGCAATGCTACGTTCTGTTGTGTAGTGCTCCGTAACACTTCAACGTCCTTTTCTAGAGATTGAATTCTAGTTGCTTTAGCTTTGTTGTCGGCTTGTAGGTGCTCTATTTCTTCAATTTCTCTTTTAGCCACGTCTGTTATGAATAGTCGTTTTAGCATTGACTTGTACTTGATGGGTTTACCATCGCCAATAATCGCTGTTGCACGGAAAACACGGTTGATCTTATCCACAAGACTGGCCACAGTGTCTTTTGATGTGGTTAGAAAGGCTGCGAGCTGTTCTCTCGTTAACCCTGGTTCTCGTTCGATTTTGATTAGCAGATCGCGGGCCTTGTCCGGTAATTCAAGCATACGTGTGCGAACAATCGGATGCTCCAATGGGTCTGAAACTGGGGCCACAGGTTGAAGTGCTTGCGCACGTGATAGACTTTCAATGTGGGCTTGTAACTTGTCAATTTCAATTTTATATTTGCGTTCAGCCTTTTCATCGGCGGTTTTGAGTACAGATTCAATTCTGCCTTTATACTTAGTTTCAAGTTCACTTTTAATTTTGGCTTCAATTTCAGCAGTAGAAACAACAGTTGGCTTAACCTTTTCAATTACTTCTGGGAGAAGCCTTTGTAGACCTTCAATAACGCCTCTCAATTCTTTCGGCGAAGGCGGAATAACATCTGGCGTTGCTCCTAAATGCGTGGTTCGAACTTGTCCAACCTTTACAAAAACTGGTTGAGAAACCCAATCTCCAGCAAAGCAAAACTCTCCCTTAGCCAAACTTGGAAACCTCTCAACAAAATCATGTGGTATGCGCGTGTATTTCTCCAAGACCTCAAGGTCGGAAGGCCACTCGGTTTTGCCTATGGCTTTATTTGTGCATTGAGATAAAATTCCCTTGGAAGTCCAAGCTGGCCTGTGTGAGATGAGGAGAATACCTATTCCTCGTTTTCCACCCTTCTTTGTGATATTTCGTAGAATTTCAACGCAGGTGGATGTAGCAATTCCTTTCTCTCCTCCAAACTCGTCTGCTTCTTCGACAACAATCAAGTATGGCTTTTTCATTGTGGTTTGTAAGAAAAAGAATCTGCGAAGGAATTTGTCAACGTATTCTTTTCCAAGTTCAATTTCAGTCATGGACAAGTCAATTATAACTGAAATGTTGGTTTCCAAAACTTTTTCAGCTATGAACTCAGCAGTTTCAACCTGTATGGGAATGTCCTTGCCAATTATCATCACAGGATACTTTTCTCTTAGGCTACAATATTCCCCTTCCGTGTCGATGATGATTATTCCAGCATGACCGAAGCATTCTTCAGTTATCTTTCGCGCAGTCCAGCTTTTGCCGAAACGCGTGATTGAAGCTAGAAAGGTTCTCCCGGTAATGACGCTTGCAATGTCTAAGGCGAATGGTTCTTGCGTTTCTAAGACTTGACCTATTTCAAAACTCAATTTTACCTTTCTCCTTTAACTCTGACGTTTTCTTTTTCACCTTTTCGTTTAGAAGTGCTTTTTTGCAGGCCGTGCAGTTGTCTAAACTATTATCGTTGCCTTGTTCTAACACTCCGAAAAACATCCACTTTCCGCAAAGTGACCGCCCATCAACGAAGTAGTGTGCCTTTTTTGAGTTAAGTGGAAAGCCCCAACCTTTTCTAGGTTTATTAAATTGTGGGTTCATTGGTGTTATCGCTCCATAACACACGCAGGACACATGGTCATCCCAGCAAACTTGAAGTCTTCCCCGACCCTTACTCTCATAAGCTTTCCATCTCTTACAAAGAATAGCTTCCCACAGCGAAGACATTTGAAAGCCAATTTTTCAAGCTCTTCCAAGCGTCACACCTTATCGTTATGGTTCAATAACAGAAATAAGTTCTGGGTTCAAAGCGAGACAAGCCATTTTCCTTTCCCTAAGAAGACTAAGTGTTTCTTTATCGGTTATCTCTTC
>JAPMTR010000012.1 GCA_026552975.1 Candidatus Methanoperedens sp. | reverse complement strand
TTGAGCCGAAGATAGAGTTCGTCAGATACAATGAGATGGATTTCATGGTGGTATCCTGCCCGAAGGGGAAGGACACACCCTATTTCGTGAGAGGGGAAAGCATTCCCCGTGTCAGGGTCGGCTCATCCAATATGCCAGCGAACAAGGAGGAGATAGCGAGGCTTTACCGGGAAGGGTCTTCGAAGTCGCAGGATGTTTATCCTGTCGAGAATGCCACGCTGGATGACCTGGATCTGGAAAAAGTGAGAGGATTTCTGGAAAAGAACCAATTGACCCGGCAGTTGGATGAGGATTATCTGACAGAGTTGATGCTCAAGGAGCATTTTGTGGTTAGGGAAGACAAGGAGATTATTCCCACGTTCGCAGGAATACTGTTGTTTGGAAAAGACCCTCACCTTAACATAACGCAGTGCGAGGTAAGGGCAGACCGGTATGTTGGAGACAACATGGTGGAATGGGTCGACAGAAAAGATATCCACGGAACGATATTCGACATAATCGAACAGACTGAGGAATTCCTGTTGAAGAACATGAGAACCCCTGCAAAGGTCGTTGGCTTCAAGACCGAGTTTCGGACAGAATATCCGATAGAGGCTTTGAGGGAGGCTGTGGTCAATGCCCTGGTTCACAGGGATTGGAACAGCCCGAATGCGATTTTAATCAGGATGTTTGGCAGCCATGTTGATATCTTGAGCCCGGGCGGGTTGCTAAGGCCCCTGGGGATAGAAGAGATAGAACGGGATGATTATGTGCCTCTGTCGAGAAATAAGACGTTGATAGAGGTTCTTGGAAAACTTGGAATAATGGACAAGAGGGGGACCGGTTTTCTTAGGATTAGGGAATCTATGAAGAAACAGGATCTGCCCAATCCGGAGTTTGAGGAGAAGGGAGGATATTTCTCCATAAGGTTTGCCAATCCGCTTATGGCCGAGTTACCGGAACCCGATTATTCTGTTTTGAATGAGAGACAGAAGAAGGCCATTGGATACTTAAAAGAAAAAAAGGAAATGACTCGCGGAGAATATGAAAATCTCAACAGTGTTTCAAAAAGAACCGCAATAAGGGATCTGAATGATTTGATCGAAAGCGGTATCTTAAAAACCTCGGGCACGACCGATGACAAAAGATATTTCATTAGGGAATAAAACGAACTCGTGCCAACTCGTGCCAACTCGTGCCAAAAAGCAGGAATCGGACGGTTGCAGGTGTTTTTTCCAGAAGACAATTGATGGACAAGCGGGGAACAGGAATACTGAAAATGATGAAATTCGGTGACAAATGGAACTTTTCACATCCTAAGTTTGAGGAGAAGGGTGGATACTTTTCCATAAGGTTTGCCAATCCGCTTATGGCAGAACCGCCAGTGGTTGATTATTCTGTTTTAAATGAGAGACAGAAGAAAGCGGTTGAATATCTTAAAATAAATGGGATGATTACAACCAACGAATATATGGCGTTAAGTGGTATATCATATAAAACAGCAAAACGCGACATAGCGGACTTAAAAAAGAAGGGGATTATAACGTATGAAGGAAGTCCTAAAAAAGGGCATTATGTTCTTGAAAGAGATGACCCTGTAAATGACCCTGTAAATGACCCTGTAAATGACCCTGTAAATAATGCATAAAGCAAAGAGACAGGCAATTGATGGACAAACGGGGAACAGGAATACTGAGAATGAGGAAATTCTGCGATGAGTGAAATCTTCCACACCCTGAATTCGAGGAGCGGACCGGATACTTTTCCATATTTCCCTTAAGAATCAGGATTGGATTCAATTAAACTCAGAATTAGAATTAAGAGCAGCAGGAAAAAGCAGCCGCCGGGGGTTTATTTGCCAAACCTGAAATGTTTGGGGTTGAAGGGGGAGGGTTGGTTTGGGGATGGAAGGGATGGAAAGAATGCCCGGACAATGGCAAGCTTGAAGGTGAATTAATGGAAAAAGGGCGTTTAAGATTGAAATTCGGCAGGATGCTGGATCATATAGTTCATTCCAGATGGCGAAAACTGCACACCTCCTAACTGCGACGCATCAGTAGATGCGTCTGAGCCTCGAGAAACTAAGTTTCTCTTCGGAGGAGGTGGCGTTTGAGGAATTGCGTAGCAATTCCGAGATAAACCGAAACTTAGTTTCGGTTGTGTTCCGAATTTCGCTATTGGTGTATTCATCCACGCCCTCGCCGATGCTCGGCTTGGTCGCAACGTGTAACGTTGCTCCCCGCATCTGAAGAAGCGGGCGTTCCTGCGAAATTCGTAAATGCACGTTTTATAAAGAGTGTAAGCTTTACGAGCCAGAGAGCTGCAATCTTGAAGTCGGGGGCGGGCGCGTGTGTTCGCCCCGCCGTTTCGTGATTCGCCTGTGCTGAATTGAG
>JAPMTR010000044.1 GCA_026552975.1 Candidatus Methanoperedens sp. | reverse complement strand
ACAAAAATGCAAAAGTTAAGTGGCAATTTACGACTGAAGATGCGAGGATAAAGTTAACCAGACTTTATCCGACTTTTGAAAGTTGACGTGACACTAGATTACATAAAATCTTTGTGGAGACTTTGGCAGGTAAATCTCAGCAGTATGAAGTAACCATTAATAAAGACGACGGTTTCCCTCTTATATTATCGGTAAACACCGCTCCAATCTTCCAATCTGGTAGGGTTGAAGGTTCGGTAAGTTTTGGTCGAGATATCACAGAGCTAAAGCGCTCAGAGAAGCTTCATATTGATAACGTCCGCCTTGAACATGAAAGCAAAGAAAAATCAGAATTCCTGGCATCGATGAGCCATGAACTTCGAACTCCCCTTAATGCAATAATTGGTTTTTCCGAGATCATGACTCTGGGAATAGGAGGAAATTTAAATGAAACACAGAAGGGGTATGTCAAGGATATAAACAATGCGGGGGAGCATCTGCTAAATATTATCAATGATATCCTCGACCTCTCAAAAGTAGAAGCAGGTAAGATGGAACTGGTAATAGAAAAGTTTTCTGTGCATGAGCTGTTGGAAGAAACTATCACCCTTATTAAAAATAATGCAATAAAACACAACATAAATATCGTTAGAGATATAGACCGTCGCCTTGAATTTATTGACGGGGATAAACAGAAGATAAAACAGGTTTTTTTTAATCTGCTAAGCAATGCCGTGAAATTCAGCAAAGAAGATGGGGGGAAAATTACAATAGCAGTAAAAAAGATCGATGATATGGCAAGTTTCTCTGTTTCTGACACCGGTATTGGAATAGAGAAGAAGAATTTAAACAAATTATTCAAAGAGTTCCAGCAGGTTGATTCCGGAATCTGCAGGAAATACGGTGGCACAGGACTAGGACTTGTAATCTCAAAGAAACTTGTTGAGTTACATGGAGGTAAAATCCAGGCTCAGAGCAAGTATGGTGAAGGCAGCACATTTACATTTGAGTTGCCATTATCTCCTATGAAAGGTGAAATAAAATGACAGAAATAAATCCGGAAAAACCGATCGGGGGAGTATCCTCCCTTATATCAACATATCGGATAGTTTTGACATTAGTTCTCTTGATTTTATTTTCAGAAATTGTTTCGCACAGTATCATACCACATTTATCTGGATTTCTTGGAGCGCTCTTTGATTCTTTATTGCTTGTAACTATATTATCTCCATTGCTCTACCTTTTCATGTTTAAACCGATCTTATTTCACATCAACCAGAGGCGTCTGGTGGAGGAAGCTCTGCAAAAAAGTGAGATAAAGACAAGGTCGATCTTCCAAGCGATACCTGACATGTTATTTATGATAAATAAAGGTGCAGTATTCATGGGATTTAAAGCTGCGAAAGGAATGGAGCCCCTTATGCCTGCGCAAGCTTTCTTAGGCAAGAAAGTTTCTGAAGTGTTATCGCCCAAGTTGGCAGAAGAAACAATGAAGCACATCGAAAATGTTTTTATGACCGGAAACGCCATATTATTCGAATATAAACTTCCTCAAAAAGACACTATTCACGAATATGAAGCAAAAGTCTCACGTATAAGTGGGGATGAGGTACTGTGCATTGTAAGAGATATAACAGACCGCAAGAAGGCTGAAATTGTCCTTAAAGAAAACGAAGAGCGCTTCCGTTTAATATCCGAATCAGCGAACGATGCTATCATTACTGCTGACAGCAAAGGTGACATAATATTCTGGAACAATGCTGCATATAAGATATTTGGATATGATAAGGAGGAGGTTATTGGTAAGCCTCTGACAATCCTGATGCCTGAAATTTACAGGGATGAACATCGAAATGGATTAAAACGGCTTGCCGCCTCAGGAGAATCTCATGTTATAGGTAAAACGGTTGAACTGTCAGGTCTCAGGAAAGATAGCACTTTATTTCCCTTAGAACTTTCACTTTCCACCTGGAAGGCAGGAGGGGCGATCTTTTTTACAGGCATCCTCAGGGATACAACTGAACAAAAGCATGCTGAGGAATTATTAAGATGTAGTGAGGGGAGACTCTCTAAATTCATGAATTCTGCGACTGACGCTTTTACAATTTGGGATTCTAAACTCAACCTTGTTGAGCTGAATACGGTTGCTTCAAGATATCTTCCGCGCGGAGTCAGGATAAGCGAAGTGATCGGCAAGAATATTAAGGTCTTGGAACCAGACGCAAAACCCTCTGGAAGATACGATCAATTTCTGAATGTTATTAAGACAGGGGAGCCACTCACTTTTGAGATATTATCACTTCAACTGAATTATGACAATGTAGTTGTTGATAGATATTTGAATATCAGAGCATTCAAAGTAGATGACGGTCTTGGGCTTATTACCACTGACATCACCGAACGAAAGCGTATGGGGGAGGAACTCATTCAATCTGAAGAAAAATACCACACGCTGTATGAAAGTTCATCGGATGCGATTATGCTTCTTGATGAAAAAGGCTTTTTTGACTGTAACGATGCAACTTTACGAATATTTGGTTATTCGAATAAAGACGATTTTATAAAATTGACTCCATCGCAAGTGTCTCCCCCATCTCAACCTGATGGCATGGATTCAGGGTTGGCAGCGAATAATAAGATCGCATATGCTTTCACGAAAGGAATGAACCAGTTTGAATGGGTTCATCGAAGAAAGAACGGGGAAGATTTCCATGCAGATGTATTGCTAAGCGCTTTTAATTTGAGGGGAAAACAAGTACTTCAAGCGACTGTTCGTGATATCACCGATAGAAAGCGTGCACAAGAGCTTCATATTGAGAACGTACAACTTGAAAACGAAAGCAAAGCAAAATCAGAATTCCTGGCATCGATGAGCCATGAACTTCGAACTCCCCTTAATGCTATATTAGGTTTTTCCGATATCATGAATATGGGAATTGGGGGAAACTTAAATGAAAAACAGAAAGAGTATGTCAAGGATATTTACAATGCTGGGAACCATTTGTTACTTATTATCGATGATATCCTTGACCTCTCAAAGGTGGAAGCTGGTAAGATGGAACTGGCAATAGAAAAGTTTTCTGTGCTTGAGCTGTTGGAAGAAAGTCTCACCCTTATAAAAAATAAAGCAATTAAACATAATATAGAAATCATTAGAGATATAGACCCTCGGCTTGAATTTATGGACGGGGATAAAAAGAGGGTAAAGCAGGTGCTTTTTAATTTGCTAAGCAATGCTGTGAAGTTCAGCAAAGAAGGTGGAGGGACAATTACAATAGCAGTAAAAAAAATCGATGGTGTGGCAAATTTCTCTGTTTCTGACACCGGTATTGGAATAGAAGAGAATAATTTAAACAAATTATTCAAAGAGTTCCAGCAGGTTGATTCCGGAATCTGCAGGAAATACGGTGGCACAGGACTGGGACTTGCGATCTCAAAGAAACTCGTGGAATTACATGGAGGCAAAATAACTGTAAAAAGCATTTATGGAAAAGGTAGCACGTTTACTTTTTCAATTCCTATACAACATGAGGTAAATTAGATGATGAAAGTTCTTATTGTTGAGGATGATCCGATAAACATGAAGTTGATCATTGAAATCCTGGATTCTCTGGATTTCATGATCCAGACGGCAACAAATGGTTTTGAGGCTCTAGCAATGGCTGATAAGGATCTGTATAACCTGATACTTATGGATATCGAGCTTCCCGGCTTGGATGGGATTGAAACCGCACAAAGAATAAAGAATAAACCCGGTTATAATAAAACACCTATAATAGCTGTAACGGCGTTTGCCATGAAAGGAGATAGGGAAAAAATCCTTGACGCGGGTTTAGATTATTATGTTTCTAAACCCATACATGTCGCTGATTTTATTAAATTGATTTCAGATATATTCAAAAGGAGGAACAATGAATCCGAATCAAAACGATGAGAAAGAATCTGATTCTGACTACGATCCCTCTTGGGGCTACGTTGGCCCAAGAGCAATGGATCCGAATGAAATTGAAGCGCAAGAATCAAAGGGTAAAGTTCTCATCGTGGACGATGAAGAAGTTAATATACGGATTATCGAAGCATACCTGAATAAGGAATACAAGATAATAAAAGCTCAAAGCGGCAACGAGGCGTTGAGTAAAATAAGAGAGGATAAACCGGATCTAGTGTTGCTCGATATAATGATGCCGCAGATTAGCGGATATGACGTGTGCAAAAGCATCAAGGAAAATGATGCAACCCGCTTCATCCCAGTAGTGATGATTACAGCACTTTCTGGATCAGACGCTAAGATCAAGGCTATAGAGATTGGAGCTGACGATTATCTCACAAAGCCAGTACACCGAATAGAACTTCTTACACGTATAAAATCTCTTCTTAAGAAGAAATATTGTCAGGACGAACTTGTCCATGATAAAGAAATAATAGAAAAACAAAACGAAGTGTTGCGTCAGGAACGTCATGAATTAGAACAAAAAGTTCAAGAACGCACTGAAGAGCTGAAGAAGGCGAAAATATCTGGATTAAAAAATCGATTAAACATAAAATAGTTATTTGGAGGAATTTCAATTGTTTGAAGGTGAATTATGGTAGAAAATAAAATCAGTTTGGGAATTAAAGGACTTGATGAAATGCTTTATGGAGGTATAAGTTCAGGGAACATCATTGGATTAGTAGGTCCAGCAGGAAGTGGAAAAACTCTTATGTCATTGCAATTCTTGCATGCTTCTTTGAAAAAAGGAAATAAGTGTCTATATATTTCATCAAATCATAATGAAACACAACTTAAATCGCATTCTATCGCCTATGGATGGGATTTTGAACCATTCATTAATACTAAACATCTTACGCTCAAATGCATGAAACCTGTCCAGACAGAATTAAGAGGGAATGAATATCACCTCACCTCTAAATATCTTGATGAGCTACCAATGGAAGTGAATAAAATGAAGAATGATATTATTATTATAGATCCAATAACAGATTTTATTTCACTATGCAAGAGTGAAGTTGAAAGCCGAAGCCGTCTGCTCAATCTATTCGAATTAATCAAAGAGAATTGCTCAACTGCTGTGATAACAGCAGAATCAGAAATAGACTCATGCTCAACAAAATCCGGCATAGTAGAATATGCTGTTGATGGTCTCCTTATACTTCGAAGAGTCCAGTCAGCAGACTTAAATGAGATCCACCATGTGATCCAGATAGCTAAAATGCGTTGGACAAAACATATTAGAGAGATACGGCAATACGATTTCACAGATCATGGGATTGAGGTTTACAGCAAATACAATGTACTATTAGGTGATTCCGGTGACGTCAAGAAAAAATAAACCCTTCAAGGATATAATTTCCAAAGAAAGCGTGTTGATATCATTTCCATTTTCGCCTTCCACAGAGGAACAATTATACAGAGCAGTATATGAATCAATAGGAGGCACTGAAATAAAAAACATTATTTGGGTCTGCTACCAGCAGCCTCCAGACACAGTTAAAAATAAGCTTATTTTCCATTCTTTGATTTTTCCTCAAATACAGTTTATTGACATGATTACGCAAATAATGGGGCTTGCTCCCGGAAATGAGGAGACAAAATACTGCATTTCACCCACAGAATATAACTGCCTTTTCAAATCAATAGATGAATTGATCGAAAAAAATGGTAGAAGTGTCATAATTATGGACAACCTGAATGCAATGATGTCCTATGACACGCTTGAACGGATCATAAAAACATTACGAAGTTTGAATAACAGGATCACTCAAAGTAAATCTGTAATTTTATATCTTGAGACCACAGGAGCGTGCGGCATTCAGACTGCGGTAGCAGTTAGGTCAACCATGAATTATGTTCTGGATTTCAATGAAGGGGGAAATGATAAAAAAGACATAGAATGGGAAAGATTGAAAAAGGCTTCATGGAAAGATGTCCTAACAATAAATACTCCCATATTATCGGTCATGGTAATGGTAATGTTCCTAACGGTGATATTTCTAGTGGCGCTGCTTCTATCTATATTAGTTACTAGATAATTATTTTATAATAGGAATATACTTTTTACAATTCGTTGATATTTAGACTGAGATTGAAACTCACATCACTGAGTTATGTTGCATCTCAAATGAAAGCATTAATTATATTGACACAGATCAGAGCAAGATGTTTTCTAAAACTTTAGGGGCAGTTTTTTAAGCAAAAGGTCTGAATTACTGGATTTGGGTAATGTTTGGGATAAACCTTATCAACATAATAATTAGTATCATAAGTGAGTAGGCGTTTCTTTTAAATATTACCTCGGAACATAAAACTGTAAAACTGCCTACTCAATCCAATACTAAAAAAATTCGGCTTAATTACTTTTGTCGCTTCGAGACCACCCATCTTTGGCAGTGCCATATCAACAGCTTCTACTCAATTCATTGAAGATGGACTTCTGAGGAGCCAGCCCCCGCCCACTATGGATTCACATAAAAAGAAAATAATTGATGGAATAACTGTTTGTGCGCATCTATGTCAAGTATGTAGATTTGTTTGTTGGCTGCCAGTGTCAACACCAATGGATTTTTGGACTCCCACAGAGTTTCCTTAATTCTCATAAGCCTGGTGATCTCTCTGAAAACCCTGACTCCCCCATGATTTTCACTTTAGAATATTTTAAATTATGTCCTGCAAGTTCGACATACAATATGCCTTTGTCCGGGGAATATTCTTATCTGCTTTAAATTTTTGCATCATTGAAATATGCTTTCGATTGGCAATCTTTCAAAGACGGTATCCTTCCTTGCCTTCATAACACCTTGTAACAATATTCACCCACACTATTCCCGTAAACCGCCTATAAGAGCCCTAAAAAGTTGTGAGTATAATTTGAGTGTTATAAAGACAGTTTAGACACCGGGCATATGTTAAGATATTTCGTTGGAATAAGAAAAATAGAGCAGGAAAAGGGGAAAGGTTACAGGACAAGTCTACGGAGAAATCATAGAAACGGACGGTCAACAAAAAAAATACCCTGTCTGCGGTTAACCAAAGGTAACCATGCAAACCTCTTCGGAATCTTCTTCACTCGCACCAAATACCTCATCCTGGCACTTCTGGCACATCCCGGAGATCAGGAACTCCTTCTGGGAAAGCTCGCTGTCAAATCCCTCGACTTTGCCGCTGCAGGTCATGCAGATATGCTTCTTCATCATGGGGATTCTATCGGGGAAGAACAGATCAGCGGGTCTTGGCTGGATGCAGGACGTGTCTGGGACAGGGAAGTTGTATTTCATGCTATCACCTGCCTGGCGGTGACGTCCTTCAGATACCCGCACGTCCTGCAATTTGCGTTCTGTGAATGGATTGCATAGCAGCTACCTGCACCAGCATTAACAGATTTCTCGGTCAACTCCCATCCATCTATTCCACATACGTATTCTGTCATATCTTATCATTTCTCCTTCCGCTCAGGCGGATAATTCACCCCAAGCCAGCGTTATTTAAATCCCGTCCCAGAGTCCCACTCGGGCTGTTTGTGTGCGAATTCATCACTTCATTACCTCAATCTCAACACATCGAGGTGATTTATGTCAATTCAAGAAATGGTCTATGCACAGGTTGCCCTCTTCAACAAAGATCAAGAGGGTACTGCGTCTTTTCAAGGTGAAAGCTGGTCATATATCCTGCGCGATACTGAAAACAATTGATGATAAGAAAAGAAGAGAGGTGTCATAGACCTCTCTTAAATTTATCAAACCAGAACTTAACAGATGATGTATTGCTATTGAACTTCATGGCGGTCTTTCTTAAACTGAGACCTTCCTTGAAAGCTTCTCTCAGGTTCTCCCTGTCAGCTTCACTGAACGTCTTGTGATGTTTCATTGGGCTGTCATCGGCAATTTTACGAACAGTCGTCTTGGAATGTCCTGTCAACTTTGCGATCTCGGTGCAATTAGTTCCTTGCGCAAACATCATCTTCAATTTAGTCTTTTCGTCATCGGAAAGTCTCACGAACTTTTTATGAGATAAATTTCTGTGAGTTGTTTCCATAATTATTCTTCGGACAACGCTATGATGCCTGTTCAATGCTCGTCCAATTTTAGTTGCGGATTTACCGGATTCATACATCTTCAGGATAGTATCTCTATCTTCTTCCCTGATAAATTTCGATTTACAACGCTTGGGAATATTAGTTTCCAAGATCTTCATGCACCTGTAAATCTGAGTATCAGCGCATTGATATTTTACCATGATATCCTTGACAGGCATACCTGAAGCATAATCTTCAACAATATTCTTGCGGTCCTCCATGGTCAATGCATGCCATCGTCTGACTGTTGGGCGGTCAATTCCCATGATTTTATATTTAGTCATGAGCAGCGAATATTGTTCTTTAGCTCCCTGTTGCCTCAGGATTAGGTTGAAGGGATTTCCTCCAGCTCGTGTCATCCCGGCGACTCTTCGTACTGTAGCATAAGTCAGTTTCGATCTATCATCCAACGGACTGCAATGTTGGATATCGGACCATGATGCTTGATAAACATCACCAAATTGGTCGAATAGTTCTTCTTGCGGTTCTGCGTAGACTACGCTCGTATATGTTGGTATATGTTTGTACATACACCCAAACCAACTTTATTTAAAAATGAGGCGTCCACTGCTCCCGCCGCAACAGCGGCGCGCTACCCATCCGCAGATGGCGCAACACACGCTGACCAATGGGTCTGGGTAAAACCCAGCGCTCGTCTGGTGGTGTGTGAATATGGAATGCCAGGAACAAGAAACCTCTTTATATCGCTTGATCTCATAGGTACGAACACCTTAAACGCTATGGAATAATGCGCTATAAATTAAAATAAGAAAAGCTTATATAAATAAATCTGCTTTTTTCTCGTTAGGACTTAAGCGCCTGCGAGATACATGAATTAATGGGGATTTCGCGGATTCAGACACATCCTAAAAGTCACTTTATCGAGATTATAGTCTTCAAAAAATTAGGAAGGATGCCATTTGCACCTTTGACCCTGGCATCGAGGCTCATATGTGCCCCGCCTCCTTCATGCTGAAGTGACGACCATCGCCGATAATCACATGATCAAGCACGGTGATGCCCATGATATTACCTGTTTCCACAAGCTTCTTGGTGATCTCAATATCCTCTCTGCTGGGAGTGGGATCTCCACTTGGGTGATTGTGAGCCACGATTATATGAGCTGCTGACTCACGAATAGCAGTCTTGAAAACTTCTCTGGGATGGACAACATTAGCATTGAGGGACCCGATGGAGATAGTCTCCTGCTTTATGATCTGGTTTTTGGTGTTCAGGCAGAGCTCAATGAACATCTCACGCTTCATTTCCCGCATACCCGGATACAGGAGGCGATATACATCTTCAGGGGAGCTGATCTTCTTTAGATCTTCTCCCTTGAATACCTCAAGTCTCCGAGAAAGCTCAAAACATGCAGCGATCTGTGCAGCCTTTGTTTTCTTGATACCGTGAATTTGCATGATCTGCGAGATTGGCGCAACCGATAACTGCTTCAAGTCAAACTGTGAGAGCATGCGATGGCAGAGGTTTACTGCATTCTCCATCTTCGAACCTGTCCGGATTATGATCGAGAGTAGTTCTGCGTCTGATAGAGCCGTAGACCCAACACTCACAAGGCGCGCCTGGGGTCGGTATTCTGCAGACATCTCCTTGATTGAGAGCCCCAGCTTGCGTTGTGGAGAAAAAGGAGAAGGGGTCATTTCTCCTCCTTTCCCTTCTTTGCAATCTGCAGGTCAAGAGCTATAATATGTTTGCATGGCCTATGCTTCTTGGATTGAACGTCTTTGAAGCTGGGACATGTGCAAAAGCCGGATCCATCACACAGCAGGTCAACTTTATAATAGACCTCTGGAGTTGTTGCTGATATTGCGACATGACATCTGTGCCCAGTATCCCAGGAAATAGCGATGGGCTCGTTCTTTCCTCTCTGGAGGATACCAAAGTCAGCATGCTCGAAATCCAGATCAATATACTCCGGAAGTGGGATCATTTCCCCACATCCTTGACATATTTACTGACCGCTTCAGCAACCATCGCTGTTATTGGTTTTTTTGTGGCTTTCTTTCTCTGATACAGGGCAGCCATATCTTCTTCGGATATCTTGTTGCCAACCCAGGTATAACGAGGATAGCTCATAGGTGTTCGCCTGCGTCCTTCAACTGCTGTTCTATCTCTCTCATCTCATCTACATAATCCCACCAGGCTTCCATTGATGACGGGTCAAGTGGGCTTACGAGAGGTGCTTCCCTGGCGCGCTTTATGAAGTGTTCTCGGATCTGTTCCCGCTCTGATCGAACGAATGGTTTAAGTGGTTTTGATTCTTCATTCATACATACTGCCTCCATTTAAGGCGGTGGCGCATTTTTGGCACTCGCGGGATTCGACCTCCCTGCGACTGCTAGCGCTTTTGAGTTTTACAACTCACCAAAACCAATTTTATTTAAAATTCCGTGCTCATGCATCTTGAAAATCAAAGATCAGCCGACTATTTATAGAAAACCAGCGACTCAAGTTAAAAATGAAAACAACACCCACCCATTTCTTCACAAATAGAGATCGGATAAGGCTTTATATTTCCTCTTCTGCCGCTGGAACTTCGCTATCTGGTGGTCCATCAGGCAGTTCAATGCTCGTCGGGTCTTTTCATCGACTGATGGGATATGATATTCCCCCGATGCACGGAAACAGAAGCCATCAACTGAGTCAGAACACGGAGTGGAGGAGACGCACTTTGTAAGAATGCTGCTGCCTCTGGCATGCTGATCGCGTGATCTGGACGATATCTTAGCATGTCCTCTGGAGCGAAAGACGCTTGCAACCTGGCAGTATGTCATCGAAGTATCGTAATTTGCCCAACAGGTTTCATGATGAATAATTGCACATATTTCCTCGATGCTGTAGCCGCAGAATTTCAGGAAACCAGTGAGCCAGAGTCGGGAGTAATGGTCAGGATCTTCCGAGTGAAGAATGTTGTAGAGTTCCTGCCTTTTCTCAAAAGAGATCACTTTCGAGAGGTCTGCATCGGTTTTAGATGATGATATATCCATAATTATTCACCTGTGACAATTTTTATTTAAATTTCATATAAGACCCACAGATACACACAAGAACAGCAACACCCCATTTCTTCACCAATATATCCCATGGCAGCGACCAACGGGACATGATCAGTGGCGGTATCTTGAAAAGCCTGCGGCGATACACCAAATTGGAAGAGATATTATTCATCCAGACACATTCTGAAGTGAGCAAACATCCTCTGGCGAAGGAACTTCTGCAAGTATAGGACTTATGGAAATAGTGCCAAAATGGATGCCAAAAAAAAAGTAAATTGGAAAGAGAATATTTAATATTGTCTTAAAAGATTCAATTCTTCACTTCTACATTAAAGTATACAACTCCACCATTTCCAAGCGTTGAAGGTATTGCGATCTCATAATCATGTGGGGTACTGATAAATCCGACCTTACTCACATTGATATTTCCAATAAAAACCACTTCTTCACCATCATCACCGTACTCGCCATCTCCATTATCTTTTGTGGTATCCCAGAGGATACCGGTAATGAAAGTAGCATTCCCGACTGACATAACATTCGTAACATTGGTGCTGTTGACAATAGGCACATTGGTAATAGTCTTTCCATAAACAATAAAGGTGGTAGTGTTCCTGGGATTTGTCCCATCCAGGCTGAAAAGCCGGGTGATATTATTGTTAGAAAAGCCAGTGGCATTCTTGGTTCCCTGGATCATATTCAAAAGCTCATCAGCCCTTGTGAAATTACCCTGGGCAAGTCCCCCGGTCTTATTCCTTCCCAAGGCCTGTAGGTTGGCGAAATTCAAGGTTGAATTTCTTGAAATAAAGATATTGCCATCAACTACAGATAGACTCCAGTTGTTAAAAGAATTATTATCCTGGTCCTTAAGTCCAAGGTTTCCTGATATATTCCCATAATATTTTTGCCATGCTGAGACATTTATGAGCTTAGATGCTTCGTTATTTAGCTCATTTGACTCAGAAATGGTATTACTTGGATCCACCCGTATTGAAATATTATGAGTGCCGGGCAGAGAATTCCAGTAAATAGTGGCATTTTGACTGGATCTTGCGAATATGTCCGGGATCGTCACGTTAGCGATAATATTTTCCATTCCCGGGGAACCATCATAAAAACTCACAAGAACACTGGTGGCTGAATAGCCCCCATTATAGACGATGGCATTTATGGTCACATTGTTATTTTCCCTGACATCTCCTGTCTCGACCAGCGAGGATGAATATGAGACGGAGATATTTGCTTGAGTGATAAGGAGGTCAGTGGGAACGAATGTCACATTAAATGTAGTTGAGTTAGAGTCTATTTCCCAGTCGTTATTATTCAGGAAAACAACATTCACAGTCCACGTTCCATTGATATTGGGGGAGAAAGTATCAATCGCTTGCATCAAAGCGGTGTCCAATATAACAGATCTTGCAGTTGTGCCATTCGGAGCGATCCATGTAAAATTTACCCCCACGATTCCAGAAGGATTTGAATATGTCATGGCCGGGGAATTCATCTGTTCACCGACAATAGGGTTCTGCGGAGTATATGTCTGATTTGCCGGCATGACCACGGTGAAAGTAGTATTATCGATAGGAATATTCGGATTTCTTGTTAGATCTATTCTCCAGCTATTACTTAACTGGGCATCCGATGATAAAACAAAAATATCTGTAAGGATACTTGACCCTGTCTTCAAGGGTGATTGCCTTGCCAGCGTGCCATTGGGATAATACAACTCAAAACTATATTTTTTTGTTGCGTCAAGTCCTATTGCTTTTAAAAATACTGTTTGATTTCTCGGGAAGTTTGTCTGAGCTATATTAAAATTTCCATCGCTCTGAGTTGAAATTCTAATCATAGATACGAATATTGCACCTCTCCCTCCGCTTTGCTCAACTGCAGTTATGGTGGCCGTCCCAACCGTCACAGATGACGTCAGGGTGACATTAGCAAGGCCATTTGAGTCCGTTATAGCGGTAAGGGAACTTACGCCTGAGACCGTACTATTGCTCAAGGTCCCCAGGGTTGTAGTAAAAGTTACCCTATTGTTTTGTATAGGGTCTATACCATTGCTTGTGATTTTTGCTATTATAGTTGAAGTTGAAAAGCCATCAGCCAGTATCGCTTCAGGATACGGGGTCAAAACCGTATAGTTAACTGCAACTCCGACCTTAATTGTGGCGCTATTCTTCAGTTGTTCAACTGCAGTTATTGTTGCAGTACCAGGGATGGAAGATGAAAAATTGACAGAGGCAAGACCGCTGGAATTCGTTATTGAGGTGACAGAACTACCTGATGTGGTTCCGTTGTTCAACGTCCCGAAATCTGTCGTAAAAGTGACAACACTATTATTTATCGGGAAACGGGTGGAATTTGTGACATTTGCGGTAACTGTTGAATTACTTCCCAGCGATATAATAAGTGGGGATGCTGAAAGTGTTATATTGTTAGCCACTATGAAAACCATCTCGCTGAATTGGTCGGATGCTTTATCTTTCGCAGCTTTGTAGAATTGTACCTGTATAGTCCAAGCACCCGCCACCATGGCATCAAAGTTATCAGATATTTGAACATCAGTCGCAGCACTGACAAACCCAGAAGTCCGAGCAATAGAACCATTCGGATATTTCCATGTATAATTTGCCCATTTGGTACTCTTAGAATTTGAACTTGCAGTGACGATTATTGCATCGCCAACTGCTCCCAGCGTTTCATTCATGTACGAAGGTCGGTACCATGTAACTCCGGTAACAATAAATGTGTCTGTCTGCACCCATGTGACACCTCCATCTTCGGATGTGGAGATAGTATATGTCCCGAATTTATTTCCAGTTGAAAGAACTATGACCTTTTCCACAAAATTCCCATTTGCATCAGCAGTTATATCTGACTCATTTGCTTTTTGACCGTCTGATCTGTTTATTCTTATTTTTATGGTCTCGTAGCTGTCCCATCCAGATCCAGTGACATTGACATTTTCATTTAATCCCCAGTAGCCTGCGATAGATGGTTGGCTTGGATCACGGGAATCGTAGAGAGGTGGTGGAAAATATTCTAAATTCATGTTCACATTGGTTTTATCTGAGCCATTCAATGTAACATTTGTTGAATTGCCACCATGGTGTGAAGCGCTTGCTATCAGCATATAACTATTATTTGCCAGGTCAGTTAATGTGTAGTATCCATTCGAATCAGAGTGTACGATATATTCTCCTATTTTAATATGGGCTCCAATTACTGGCGAACCTCCACTCGTTATATAACCGGTAATGTTGTACCCATTCCTGTCTGCGGTCTGACCAATATAACTTGCAGACCGAAGGCCAATGTTAAGAACGTTGTCCCTGGCACGAACTGAGAAGTTGTAACGGAAATTTGAAAGGAGGGACGTGGCTTCATATGAATTCGTGGTTGATGTACCAATGTTATCCCATTGAGTTGAATTGCGGTACGTTAATGTTGTCCATGTCGAAGGATTGTCATAAACTCCGTTAGCGGGGAAGAACGATGAGCGTTTCTGAAAATCCGTGCCGTCCTGGCATTCGATTTCTAATATGAAGTTTACCATGCTGCCATTGGTCGGGTTTCCAATTTCTGATAGGGGGATGGCGATCTCATAAATTGGGGCACCATAGGTTAGATTTGTGCCGTTCCCTGCACCTTTCACTGATCTTAATGCATTCGATGAGTTGCTTATCCATGCTGTTCCATTGCCAGTGAATGTTGAAAGGGTTCCATTTTCATACAGTTCATACCACCGGTCATCAGTTTGAGGAGATGTTCCACCATTTCTTAACGGGTCAAATCCAAATCCAACATAGTCATCAGAGGTGTTAATGTCATTATCCGGGAGATGGGCCATGATAAATAAATGCGTTGAGTTAAATTTCATCCAGAAGTTCCCGATAGCCCATTCTTTTGATCCAAGCGTTGAATGACATCCTGTGCAGTTGAGAGGCACATTATTTCGCATAGTGTACCAATAAGCATCTTTCTTGTATCCACTTGATATATTGCTTGCATTGATCAGCGGTCTTTCGACAGTCAGCCAATTAATACTATTATTCATCACGTCAATAAAATAATCCTTAATGCCTGACCCGCCCGGATTATCCGAGCCGGCATCCCATTGAAGATGAATTGCATCGTGAACCGGAAGTGTTGAATTTGTCAGATTGGTTACCTGGTTGGGAGCTATGTTATCCAGTACATTTACAGTCCAGTTACGATAATCTGTACAAGAACATGTTGAATTAGAAACTGTTAGATTTACATATTTTATACCATATTCTGGAAATAAAAAGTCTGTCCAAAATGTTGCCGCATTAAGTGATGAATTACCAAGAGCTATTACTCCTGTTGGTATATTTGTCGTATTCGAGTTTATTGTTAAATTGGCTGTAAGATTAAATCTGACATTGGCAATTTGATTAACAGAAAAAGTTAAAGAATTATTATTGGTAACGTTATTACCTTGATTTGTTATATTTATTTTGGGGGGAGATCCATCTTTAAAGGCTGCAACAAGTAAGCCATAATCATTTTGTTGATACGACTCTGCTGTCCATCCAAGAGTCTGTATTCCAGCGGTTACTTGCAGATAATATTGGCCTTGACCATTTTTGCCAGTTCCATCTCTATTAGCATATAATAAAACTCCTGGTGAAACGACTACAGGGAAACCTTTTAGACTTGAAAACATTCCTGCTACTATAACATCTCCATTTGAGGTTGTTGTTACATTGATGCTGGCATTGCTGGATGAAATATTTGTGGAAAAAGAATTCATCACATCCAATGCAGATGAACCAGATGATGATTTATAAGTTGATACTTGATAATTTATCGATAAAGGTGGGCCAGATTGGACATTAGGAACAGAAACGGTGTGCGGTGAACCCGTATCAGAACTATTCAATAATAAATACCACATTTCCACTGCTCCTGAACCACCTCCTGACGGCCTTGCCAATCCAATTGCCGTCAAAGTTTTCCCATTGAATGTTGGTTTATTTGTCGCCCAATTAGTTCGGTTAGAAGCGTCGCTTGTATAAATAATTAGAACCATAACTGTACTACCATTTCCTGCAGTATAACTCAAATTAGCAGGATCTGTATTATCCCATGCGCCGGTACCATTTATCCATTCTTTTTTGGTATCAAAAGTATGTGCTCCTTCAACTGGGAAAATCAAAAACATTAAAGCTAAAATGGTTATTATAATATTCCTATCATTAACCATTTAATTCCCCATATTTTTCCTGATTGTGTTTTCTTGTGTTTGCTTCATCGAAACGGCTTTTCCCGTGCGGTACTGGTAGGTATAGTTCCAGGCAGACGCATTGGTCTGGATCAAGATAAATGAGAGCAAGGCAAATAATACCAGAATGCATACCTTTGTGTTCTGGATTGATTTTTTGGTCATGTTATTTCACATTTAATCCCTGAAACCTGAAGATATCTTGTTTTGCTTGTTATTATCGTTATCTTGGAAAAACAATTTACAAATTAGGAATAAAATAAATAAGATTAATAAAACCTTTTTCATGGAATCCACCCTTTTTGCCATATCAATAATTCATCTTACATGCACGTTTCAATATAAGCGCATATATTATGATAATAATCATCTTAACATATATAATTTCCGAAGGGATTATTTATTTCTCGCATCGTCTGCCTTTTACTTTTCCATTGGATTTCATCCATTGTGCGCAGCATAAAGGATTTCGCACTTTCCTGCATATTTAGGTGTTTGATATAGATATTTTCAAGGTTCACCGTGTTTTCTTTAGACTTCCATATACGGTTACATGGACAGGTGGCTGCATCGTGAAAGCGCCTGCGGCGATAACCCGGAGCAGAAATAGTGTGGGTTCGGGCAACAGCCCGAAAGCCTGCCACTGCAGGCGTCCCGCACGCCGCAACAGCGGCCAATCGTAGATGAATAAAGTCATATCCCGGGGCAGGCTCAAAATCAATATCCCCGGCTGCCCCGCGGATAGGAACACCCTGCCCCCTTATATCGATATACACGCGCGCCAGTTCCGGAAAATCATCTTAGCCTGACTGATACCAATTATCGAAATAATTGAAGCATTTATGCGAGAACTAGACAAAGATAGATTATATTGCCTGTAGATATTGTTTTCAGATTGTGACCTCGTAAAATCAGTATATAAGTGTTATTAGATGACAAATACTTTCTCTATTCCTTTGCAATTAAGGCGATCCGGGCAAGGGGGAATTTTCAAATGATACGCTTATGAAAATATTTAAAAATACGTGAATAATTTAAATTTTATATTTAGAATGTCTGATTTTAATATAATAAAAATTATATATGATTGTATAACTATATCTATGATGATGACCATTCATCTAATTAAGTTAGGAGAGGTGAGAACTTGATATTAGGTACGCCGCAGGAGCGAGTAAAACTATTAAAAGCAGGCGCTGACGGCAAATTAATAGAGAAGCTCTATGTTGAACGCAATAATTTCAAAATAGTACTCTTTTCCGCGTCTCGACATCCCGGTCTGTGTGAGTCTGTGAATCTCAAACTGATCGATCACTTCGAACCTCTTGTTGTCATTACTTCTACAGATTTTAAAAAAGTTTCGACTAAATCTACGCCGCATACTGCTGCGCTCCAAATAAATATGTAGTATTCAGGATCCTGCATGCCAGAGATAGATTACATCAAAGAAAGAATTGAAATAATCAAATTAACACTAACAGGCTGTCCCAAAACCCCAAATAATAAAAATATTTAATAAGTTCTGTTTTTTCACCAATACTTTGTGACTTAGTATCTGAATAATTCAATGAAATA
>JAPMTR010000043.1 GCA_026552975.1 Candidatus Methanoperedens sp. | reverse complement strand
AGCCTGTTCTTCAATCCATTTTATGATAGAAGCGAGTGTGGAAGGAATTTATTAGTAGTTATTTATATAATCCAAGCGAATCATGACGGTATGGAATAAATCCATAGCATCAGGCTACCACCCTTCCATCCTTTATCTTTATGATCCTGTCAGCCTTCTCTCCAAGTTCAGGTTCATGAGTTACCATAATGATCGTTTGCCCTTTTTTATTCAATTCCCTGAACAGCTCCACGATCTGGTTCGCCGATTCAGTGTCAAGATTTGCCGTTGGCTCATCAGCAAGTAAGATCGAAGGCTCATTTGCAAGAGCTCGCGCGATGGCCACGCGCTGCTGCTGGCCGCCTGAAAGCTCATTGGGATAATGATTTGCCCTGTCACCTATCCCCACAAGTTCCAGAAGCATAGCTGCACGATCGTTCTTCCTATCATCCATCATGATCGGAAGAGCCACATTCTCGATAGAATTGAGCTCCATGAGCAGGCTAAAGAACTGGAAAACAAAACCCATTTTTTTGAGGCGAAAATCAGATCTCCCATTATCATCCAATGCTGAAACTGCAATCCCATCGATCACAATCCCTCCGGAAGTTGGCGTATCAAGGAGTCCGATCATATTCAAGAGCGTTGATTTTCCACTCCCGGACGGCCCCATAAGAGCGATGAATTCACCCTGTTCGAGGGTAAGATCTATCCCTCGAAGGGCAGGAACCTCGATCTTTCCCATATAGTATGTCTTCTTCAAGTCTGAGATCTCGATCATACCTATCCACCCCATATTGCTTTGATGATGTTTGTCCGGGCTGCCAGTATCGCAGGATATAACCCGCCAATGATACAGGTAAGGAGGATGGAAAGATCGGCCGCCATTATTGATACTGTTGATATCCGCGGCATTATTACCAGTTTCATTCCATACTCAGGCGTCATAATAAGCGGATTTTGCTGCATTCCATGTATGAAAAATAAGCCCAGGATAGTGCCAAGTGAAGTTCCTATCACGCCTATGAAAATGGCCTCTGCCAGGTAGATCCGCATGATCATTTCTCCACGCGCACCTATTGCTTTTAGTACTCCGATCTCGCGGATCTTGTTCTTTACGGTAGTGTAGATGATCAGGCTGATAGCAATGGCGGCGACGAACACTGATATACCTGATGTCATCGAGGAAATTACACCGAATGTCTCGATCATTCCAGCCATCCCTGCTGAAAGTTCCTGCCAGGTCTTGACATTGGGAAGAGTTGTTTCTTTCTGGAGGATGGCCTTATATTTTATTGAATCATCCAGGTCCTCAAGTCGGATTATGATGCTGCTGGCTTCTTTTTTTTCGATAAGTTGCTTTACGGTATCGTATGTACCTATTACAGCGTACCTGTCAAGTTCAAATGTCCCTGTACTGATTATACCTTTTATCCTGAATTCGACAGGTGGTTTTTCCTGATAATAAAGAAGGACTTTATCCCCGACATCGACCTTCAAAATTTCTGAAAGAGATGTTCCGATAAGCAGTTCATTCTTATCTTTATCATCCAGGAAATCCCCGGATTCGACCGTTCTTGCAAGAGTGGATGCTTTTTCCTCAAGCGAAGGCTTGATGCCAAATATCGATGTCCCCAATTTTTCAGTCCTTGATTCGATCTCCAATCCGCCCAGCACTCTTGGTGCAGCCCCCACTATTCCCTGTATTCCCATTACTTTTGACAGGACGCTTTCTGATTTTAAGATCGAGTCTTCGCCCGTATTTGGCTGGATCTGCATATGCCCGGTATAGACATTGACAGTATTCCCAACAAAAGCATCCTGCATCCCGTTATTCAATGCAGTAGTAAAAAGTGGGCCCACTACCCCGATAGTTATGGCCAGAATGACCATCAGGGTCTCACGCCTTCTTTTTGACAGGTCTTTGATGGCAAGGAAAAGCCAGGCTTTCATGATCAGGGTTTCCTTCGTTTTAAGAAGATGACTATAATTACGATGACGATGATCCCTATCAACACAGGAAGGAGATTTCCACCCTGTGCAGGATTCACTACAATGTTTATTTCTTTCTGGACATCATGTTTACCGAAATCATCCTCATAAATTATGTGCAAGATCCCGGATTTCTTCCCGCTTCCATCTGGATCAAACATGAAGAGCGCATTTGAATAATCATCTTTTTTGATCTCTCCAAGATAGGCCAGGTCATCCCCGATGAGAGTTGAGTCAAGGCGGGCTATAACTCCCTTTGCATCTCCTGTGCCTGTGTTTTCTATCTTGAGAGTAAGAGTGAAAGGATTATTTTCGACGATCACGGCAGGCTCTGTGGTCTTTTTGGCGATGTCCATGTTCGCCCTTCCCGAAGCTACTATGCCTACAAGTTTTGTCTCGTTGAATTCTATGCCCCTTTCGTCAAGATAGGTCAGCTCAAGGTCTATTGGATAATTCTTGACCGCTGCATTCTTTTCAAGTGAGAACCACACCTCAGAGTCCCTGATCGATCCGTGCGGAATGTCCCTGAAGATCATTTCAGAGTCAGAAGATAGAGGAATAAGGGTTTTATCTTTCGGATTCAGGCTGAGTTTTAGCCACTTTATTTCATTATCCCCGACATTTTCAAATGAGACCTGGATCTTGAATACTTCACCCGGTTCAACCTGGCTGTTATTTGACGCTACGGATACGTTTTTTATTTCGATGAGGGTATTTCCTTTAATGGTTAGTGTAATTTTCCCGTTGTACTCTTTGTTATCGTAATAGATCGTATAGGGAAGATCATATTCACCATAATTGGCGCTGCGGTCAATATCGATCTTGAAGAATGTTTTTCGGGACATTTTTGGTGGAAGATCAAAATAAGGTGTGTATTCATCTCCTGATCCTCCGGTGCTTATGAGATATCCCGGGTAGCTTATCTCACCCAGTTTATTATTGGGAGAGATCGAAGCTGAAAAAGGATATCTCAGGAAGAGATATGCTTTGACATTTCCTATTGGAACATCCTGGTTATTCTGTATCGTGAATTCAAGTCCGATATTTCGATCACCCGGAGTAAGCTGCGGGACTGAAAGCACGGTCGTAACATCAAAAGGCTGTGCGCCTGCGTTTATTACTGATACGAGCATGATCAGCAATACGAGTTTATAATTAAATCTCATATGTTCTCTCCTGTTGTTTTTTGTTTATTACTCAAATCCAGTTTTTTTTTATTCCTATTTTTATGATCATCAAATTTCAACATGAAATTCAGTGATCCTTCTATGATGTCATTTATCCCTTCCTCAGGGAACATAATGCCCACCCCTCGAATTATTAATGATGCGATGCCGTGGACATAAGACCATAATGCGAATGCAGCAACATCTATATCGGTCCGGGGAAATAGTCCTTCGTCCATACATTCTTTTACATTTTTCTTGAGCAGTTCATAAGAGTCAAGGCCGACATCACAATTGTTTATATCCAGTGTCCTGGCTACAGCCCCCCTCATGATGAACATCAGATCGTAATATTCGGGATTCTCAAGTGCAAATTTGATATATGTCTTCCCCTGCCTGTGGAGACGCTTGAGCGGATCATCGAATTTAAGTGAGGATACCTGATGTTCGTATAACTTTTCAAATCCGATCTTTCGCAGGGTAAAAAGGATATCGTCCTTATTCTTGAAATATAAATAGATCGTCGCAGGACTGTAATCGATCTTTTCTGCGATATTTCGTATGGTAATATTCTCAAATCCCTTATCAAGGAATAAATTCATGGCTGTATTTAATATCAGCCCTCTCATTTCGGATTTTTCCAGTTCTTTTCTTTCTTTGATGCTCATAACTAAACACTGTTCATTTATTGAACATTGTTTTTTGTGGTATTTAAAGATTACAGTTGTTGATCATTCAGTTTATCAACAATCATTGAATTTAAAATTTATGTCCTTAATAATATATGAAATGTAATAAACCACCCGCTCCCACCAGCCTTTAATACCACCTAACAATATTAATGGTTATTTGATTTAAATTATTTTCTTTTTTGGTTTGTTTCTCGATTATATTCCAAATACTACCAGGATTATTTCGTATATGAGTTTTGTCCTTTTTTTTACTTTAATGCACTCAACCTTTCCAGCAACGGATCTCTTGCACCAGTATTCTTAAAAGCCCGCTCACGTCGCAGGCATGATTCGCAGACCCCGCACGGTTTTTCTTTCCCATCATAACATGACCACGACCATTCAATGGGTGCATTTATTTCAAGGCCACGCTTCACGATATCGGTTTTATTCATAGAGATCAAAGGTGCATATACCGAAGTTTTTGTCAAAGTTCCAAATTTTAGCATTTCATTGAAGCGTTCCACGAATTCAATTGTATTGTCAGGAAATGTAGCAGCTTCCTCAGAATCAAAACCTGTGACTATGTTGTCATATTTAAAGTTCTCAGCAAGAGCCGCCCCGATCGAGAGGAAGACAACATTTCGCGCAGGCACCCATACCTGTTCAGCGGTCTTTTGCGTGACCTCTTTATCGTCAAGTTCGGTTCCTGAGATCTTTGGCATTGCACCGCCTCCTGTCAGAACACCGCGAAAAGAACCATACCAGGGAAGAGAAATGACAATATGTCCAACTTTGAATTTCTCACATATCTTACCAGCAAATGATATTTCTTTTTCTTTTGCTCGTTGCCCGTAATCAAAAGTAACACAGAAGACCTCATCACATCTGTCAAAGGCCTCCTTGAACGCAATAGTAGAATCAAGGCCGGATGAAAGTAAAACGATTGATTTCATAAGAACCATTTACCTTTAAGCAGTAAATATTTATCGTTTGGCGCTATAGTTCCCGTATTTGAATTCGAGGTATTATTTAAGATGCGACCCACAATAGATGAATATTTTATGGAAATAGCCTCAGTCGTTGCAAAACGTTCCACCTGCCTGCGTAACCAGGTAGGAGCGGTAATAGTCAAGGACAAACGGATACTATCAACGGGTTATAATGGCGCGCCCAGGAATCTTGAGCACTGTCTTGACATCGGCTGCATCAGGCAGCAGAACAACATTGCATCGGGAACGCGCCATGAACTGTGCCGCGCCGTACACGCAGAACAGAATGCTATTATCCAGGCGGCTCTTCACGGTGTCAGTATCGAGAACTCAACCGTTTATTGCACACACCAGCCATGTATCCTTTGCGCGAAAATGCTTATCAATTCAAGAGTCGAGAAAGTCGTTTTCGGGACTGTATACCCCGACAAAGAAGCTCTGGCTTTTTTTGAAAAAGCAGGTGTTAAGATTGAGCAATTGAACATCCCTTTGAAGAGGGACAATAATGTTTGATATGATAGCAACTATATTCTGGTTAATAATTAAAGCATCATGGTTGATGCTGCCCGCGTATATCGCAAATCCAACAGCGGTCGTATTTGGAGGTGGAACACCCATCGATCTTGGAAAAAAATGGAAGGATGGGCGCAGGATATTTGGCGACGGTAAAACATTTCGCGGGCTTCTTGGGGGAACAGTTTGTGGCGTTATATTAGGTTTTATCCAGATGAAGTTCAATTCACTGCACTTACTTGGAAATTTCACGATTATGTCTATTATCACACTTTCATTCGGGGCACTTCTTGGCGATATGACAAAGAGTTTCTTCAAAAGAAGACTTGGATATGAACGAGGTGCAAAATTCCCGCTCGTTGACCAGCTTGATTTTGTGGTCGGAGCCTGGATATTAACATATGCATTTGATCCAGTGTGGTTCAGAAATAATTTTATTGCAGATCCGTGGATAATGCTAACGGTTATTCTTTTTACGCCGCTTTTACATCGTCTGACCAATATTGTAGGTTATTATGCCAGATTAAAAAAGGAGCCATGGTAATGACATCTCTCTTAGATCATCTTAAAGAATGTGGTGCGGTGAAATTCGGGGATTTCACCCTTGCATCCGGAAAACAAAGCAGGTATTATATCGATATTAAAAAAGCAATCGCAATTCCGAAAATATTGAAATTGATAGCCACCGAGATCGCTAAAACGATAAAGACAAGATCGATAGATGCAGATTACATCGGCTGTGTCGCACTTGGCGGTGTGCCCATAGCTGTCGCCGTATCTCTTGAAACTGACCTGCCTCTGATCATAATCCGAAAAGAAGCCAAGGAATACGGAACAAAGGGGCAGATAATCGGGGATTTTATTAAGAACAGCAGGGTTCTCATGGTAGAGGATGTTGCAACAACTGGCGGTTCTGTCATGAAGGCCATTAAATTATTGCAAGATGAGTGTCTCCTCATCAGAAATGTAATAGTGGTAGTTGATCGCGATGAGGGGGCGCAGGAGGTTCTTGCGAATGAGGGTGTTGAACTGACGCCGCTGGTAAGGGTCGGCGATATATTGGGGATGCCTTTATGATCGGGATCGTCAACCATTCAGATGATGAAGGATTCACCTTCATTTCAATCGAAAGGCTTCCTTCCGGTATGTTCGCATGTTACCTCGAGGAAAACATGAAGATCCTTTGCAGGGTAAAGCACGCTGAACCTCTTAACGAATATCCGCAGGAGTTCCTCATGGATATGGAGCTATCGACAGATGACATTTCGGCATTTTACGGGCTTGATCCGCAGGATTTTAAATATTATTCATATTCAGCCTCAGTTGTGGGGTTTTTTGATATGCAGATGGGTGAATTCGTACACCCCAGGACAAATCCTGCAAGCGGTGTAAAGATCTATCGCGCTGGAGAAGATGTCCTGAAAAATATAAGCAAAACAAAGGAAGGTGAGGCAGGATCAGCATATATCGGGAATGTGCTTGGTGAAAATACCGGGATCGTGCTATCTGTCCGTGATATTGTGAGCCAGCACGTATCAGTCATTGCCTCCACCGGTGCTGGTAAATCATATACCGTGGGCGTTCTTGTTGAAGAACTCATGAAACCGCATAATATGGCTCCTGTACTTATTTTTGATCCTCATGGGGAATATGCGACCCTTTCTGAGATATCAGATACGGTAGAATTCATAACGCCAAAATATCGTCCTTTTGTCAGGACGGTCAAACCAAAGGATATAAAGATCAGGATAAGTGATCTTCTCGTTGCTGATTTCATCAGTATCATGGATGACGGCACCATGTCAGATAAGATGAAGACACTGTTTCGATCAGCATTTCATAATCTTAAGAACGACAAGAAAAAACAATTCACGCGAAATGAATTAAAACTTCAGATCGAATCTATGCGTGATCAAAATAACGAATCCACCATCGAAGGGATCAACTGGAGATTCGGAAAGCTGTATGCCTCCATATTTGATGATTTCCAGACCATCCCGCTTGCGGATTACTTCAAAGTGGGACAGCTTACGATAATGGATGTTTCTGGAATCGAAGAGGGATTCCAGCAATTGATCGCATCGGTCATGCTTCGTCGCCTTTTCGATGCGCGTGAGGGCACCGAGAACAACAGGTATAATGAAACTCATATCGATAAGTTCCTGCCTTACCCTGTATTTGTGGTCATCGAGGAAGCGCACAGGTTCGCGCCCCAGAGCGGCGAGGCAAAGTCAAAGAGCATCTTAAAGACCATTCTTTCAGAAGGCAGAAAATTCGGGATCGGTGTCTGCATGGTATCCCAGCGCCCCAGTAAACTGGACGCGGATTCCCTTTCGCAGTGCATGACCCAGATCACGATGAGGATAATCAACCCCACCGACCAGCAACAGATCGCCCAGAGCATTGAATCAGCAAGCAGGGAGCTTATTTCAGAACTCCCCTCACTTGCAAAAGGCCAGGCGATAATATCCGGTGTTGCGATCAATACTCCAACACTTGTGAAGATCAGGAAGAGGCATACGAGCGATACCAGGGGAAGAAGCAAGGATGCACCGGCGTTGTGGGCTGCTGCGAAAAAGTACGAGGAGAAACACAGGAGGCCTGAGGTGAGGGCTGATGATGAGATGGATGTGGGGGTTTAAATGAGCGCATGAAAATTGCGTTCTTTTTAGGCAATGTAAATAATTGATATATATTATCTCCCTATACCAATCCTCATCTTAACATCCTCAACATCCCAATCCTTCACAAGATCACCTTCGACTTCCACCTCTGGACCTATCTCCAGGGATCTTGCCCTCACTTCTTGGGCAATGAAATCCTTCTTTTCAAAGACCAGGACAGCCACACGATCATCCTTTATTTCAACTGTGGCTTTTATTTCCTCTTCGACCGCCAGGTCAAGTTCTTTTCGCATATCCTGGATCCTTCGGATCACTTCCCTGGAATATCCTTCAGCTTCAATTTCGCGCGTAAGTTCAGTGTCAACATACACTTCTCCTGCTGAAAATACTGCTGAAGCAATAGCAGGTGGGATCAAGTCTTTGAAGGTCACCATATCTGCTGTTATGACCCCGGCTTTTAATTCGAAGCTGCCTGTTTCAAGCATGGATTTCTTTATTGCTCTGCCGTCTGCTGTCTTCAATTCAGCTATCACTTTTCCTGCATCTTTTTTAAATGCAGGTCCAAGAGCTGCATGATTTGGCAGGACTTCCACGCCAAGCTGATCCCATGTTTCTCCTGTTTTTAATGAAACGATCTTTTTTGCGTTCGTCTGCTCTTTCAATACCGATTCAAGACTTAAGACGGCCTCATTTACGATCTCATTCTTTGATGAAACCACTATTCTCTTGACAGGCCATCTCAGTTTGCGTTTGAGTTTCTGGCGTGCGTTTGAACTTGCCTCGACGATCTCCCTGATAATGTCCATTCTCTTCTCAAGCTCAGTATCAATGAATTTTTCCTTCGCAGGCTGCCAGTTGCACATGTGAACGCTTTGCAGCGCATCAGGATGGATATTTCGCACAAGGTTACCATACATCTCTTCTGAAATGTGAGGCGCAAATGGAGCCATTACTTTTGTCAATGCGACAAGCACTTCGTATAAAGTATAATAAGCTGCAAGTTTGTCCGGATCATTTGCCTCACGCCATGTCCTTGGTCTTATAAGCTGAATATACCAGCGGGAAAGGTCTTCAAGAATGAATTCAGAGATTGGCCGCGTAGCTTTATGGAGATTGTATTCAGACATCGAAACCTCGACCTTTTTGATCAGGCTCTGGACTCTTGACAGTATCCATTTATCTTCAAGACGAAGCGGGAGGCTGTCCAGCTTTTCATTGACATCGACAGGATTAAAATTGTCCAGGATCATATATGGCAGCGGGAACCGGTACACATTCCAGAGGATGTTGAGCATCCTGTTCACTGTCCCGACCTCATCCCAACCAAATTTAAGGTCATCCCATGGCGCATTCTGGGAAAGTACATAAAGACGCAAAGATTCAGCCCCCAATTTATTAATGACCTCATCAGGTGATACCACATTGCCAAGGCTCTTTGACATTTTCTTGCCTTCTGTGTCAAGAGTAAAACCATGCATAAGCACGCTCTTATACGGCGCTTTGCCGAAGGACACCATACTTGCTCCCATCTGGGAATAGAACCATCCGCGGGTCTGGTCATGGCCTTCTGTGATAAAATCTGCAGGCCACCATTCCTTTATTGTTTTTTCGTCGCGCGGATAATTCAAGGTTGCCCAGGATGCCACGGCTGAATCAAACCACACATCAAATACGTCCGGAACGCGGCTCATTCTCTGTTCGCATTTACTGCATTTGATATGGATATTATCCACATAGGGGCGGTGAAGGTCAGTCAGTTCTTTTACACCTGACCTGCTCTTTAGCTCTTCCATGGTTCCCATCACTTCGACCTCACCGCAAAAATCGCATACCCATACTGGGATCGGGATCCCCCAGTACCTCTGGCGTGAGATGCACCAGTCTCGTGAACCCTTGACCCAGTCAGCAAACCGGGCTGAACCTGCCCAATCTGGATACCATTTTACTTTTTTGATCTCATCAAGCATTTTGTCTTTAATGTCAGTGATCCTGAGGAACCACTGTTCTGTTGCAAGATAAATGATCGGGGTCTTGCATCTCCAGCAATTCCCGTACCTGTGGGTTATCTTTCCGCTTGCAAGCATAAGACCGCTTTCAGTGAGGTCATTAATGATCGTCTTATTGGCTTCCTTGACATTCATTCCTTTATATTGCCCCGCTTCTTCTGTATATTTGCCATCAGGCCCGACAGGACAGAATATAGGGAGCTTGTGTTTCATGCCGAGTTCAAAGTCATCTATACCATGGCCTGGCGCAATGTGCACGCACCCGGTATTTTCGGCTGTCACGAAATCTGCCAGGTAAACATTATGGGAAAACTCGTTCTGTTTAGGAACTTTATGGCCAAGTGGAGCTTTATATGCAATTTTCAGGTCTTCCCCCAGGATTGTCTCAAGAATTTCATGTTCCTGGTACCTTCCCTGTTTCAGGACATTTTTAAGGAGCTCTTGTGCCACTATCAGGAACTCTTCTTTTCCGTTCTTTACAGCTCTGACTTTCACATATTCAAAAGAAGGATGTACCGCCACGGCTATATTTGCGGGGATCGTCCATGGGGTTGTTGTCCAGATCACAATGAATGTATTTTCCTGACCAACGACCGGGAATTTTATGTATACCGAGGGGTCAGAAACTTCCGAATATTCCACCTCAGAGTCAGCTATTGCTGTTTCACATCTCGGACACCAGTTAACCACTCTTAAACCTTTTTCAAGAAGCTTCTTCTCATGAGCTTTTTTAAGCGTCCACCAGGCTGCTTCAATATACTCATCACGAAGCGTCATATATGGATCATGCCAGTTGAGCCATACCCCGAGGTTCTGGAACTGGAGAGTCATTTCATCCCTGTGGGAGAGGGCGAATTCCTTGCATTTTGCCACGAAATTCTCAACACCGTATTTTTCAATATCTTTCTTGGATTTGAATCCCAGTACTCCTTCCACTTTTACTTCAATGGGAAGCCCGTGCATATCCCAACCAGCCCTGTCAAGAACATTGAATCCTTTCATGGATCTGTAACGAAGTATTGAATCCTTTATGATCTTATTCCAGGCAGTTCCAAGGTGTATGCGCCCGGTGGTATAGGGTGGACCGTCAACGAAAAAGAACTTCGGTCCTTTTATCCTCTGTTCCCTTACCTTTGAATAAGCATCGATCTCATCCCAGAATTTATGTATGTTCTGTTCAAGTGATTTTGCGTCATACTGCCCGGCTTCTTTTAGCATAAAAATAATCTCCAGTTTATAAGTGGTCAGTAAGGCGATGAAGCAATTAAAACCTTTCTGGTATTGAGCGAAAAGTGAACTAGTGAACATAATTATTTAACCTTTGCAGGAGAACTGAAACCTCAATGCATACATTCGAGGTGGAAACATGGTGCGATTAGAAAGAGAAGGTGACTCATTCGTATTCATAACGGGAAAAACAGAACAGTCCCAGGACATAACTATTCTCATAAATGCCATATCTGAACTCAAGAATAACCCTCCTGATCATGCAAAAATAAAAGATGGGCTTATTTTTCTTGATAAAAAGGCTGAGATCGATATTCGAAAAGAGATAAGAACTCTGCTGATGAATTCTATTGAAAAAAAAGAAAATGAAAAATAATATTAAATAGTATATATAATATATAATAATTTATTCTATTTATGTCCAGATTATTCATTATCCCCTCGATCAATATTTTTGAAGTGCATGATTCCGTAGTCAGGGATTGGCTTACAAAGCTCGATGAAGCAGCTATTCACAGATATCTGGAAAATCCATTCAAACTGGAAAGATATTTTGATGAAAGCGCCAGACATGCCCTGATCTGTGTGGAAAAAGTTCATAAGGAATTGCTTAATATCCTGGATATTATCGACCCACATGCTGTTTTTCTCGATATTTCGACCGACCTTTCAGAGCTTGAGAACAGATATAATAAAAGGCTTATATCACCACATAAATTCTGGGAAGAATATTATGAAACGGTTTCGATCGACATGAACGAACCCGCAAGAACACTGTACAGGATCTATATAACCCAGGTCATTGAAAAGAATACAAGACTTATCGAAAGCAAAGACCGTCTTCCATTGAGCACCATTTTCTATGGTATGGACAAAAGATCAAGAGAAGAGATCATTCCAGTATATGAAGAAGTTTTTGAAAAGGACGGGGATTTCTTATTACAGGCCGCAAGAGCTGCTAATGAAATAATAAACTTTCGGGAAAAACCTAAACACCTGTGGTACAGTTCCAAAAAAACAAGGCAGATGGCGATATCTTATGAAGAGACAAATAAATTCTATGATGAATTTTTGAACCGGCTAAAGAGATTGCTTGAATTCAAGGCGCGGGACTATTTTGTGAAGAGCCTGAAAAACAAAGCAGGGGAATTTGCAGTAGCGTATGAAAAATTCCTTGATAATAAGATGATAGAGAATGAGATGATCTATTCTAATATTATTGAAGGTTTAAAGATCCTGACTTCCCAATCCGGAAATTCTTCGATAGCCATAATATGTGATCCAATAAACATTGCAGTATTGCTTGATCTTTTGGGGAAGAATATGGGTGCAAAGTTTCCTGGAATTACAGTGGAGACCATTGATGTCAATGCCTTATTGAATGAAATGAAACCTTTTCTCCAGAAAAACCGTATAATGCAAAGTAATTATGATATAGCGTTGAACATACTTGGACGTGAAAAACCGAAAAAATATACAACTTCAGGCTCAGTCATTGTTCCGTTATCATGAAATTTATGTCACCAAAGAGTGATAATAAATCCCCATGCAATCAGAATACTAGTCCCTAAGATCAGGAACTGAGTGAATGTTTTATTTACCATTGATACAAGTATGGTTGGGCCTGACCATTTTACAAGCAGCATTTTATTACCCGTGCTTATTATGCTTGCAAGGACAGCGGTGAGCGCTGCGGTCCCAAATGAAACATTTCCACTCACAGCAAGCGCCGTTACGGATGCTGTTACAACTGCGCTGCTGATGAAACCACCAAGTGCAGTCGCATAAACTCCTGCAGCTCCCGCCCACAGGTTGGCAAATCTTGCAATTACTGATAAACCTGTAAATCCAAGGGCAAATTTTATTGAAGGATATAATGCAAAAGGCGATTGCAACTGGATCGACTCATGAACATGTCCATCATTTTTTGATCTCATAACTACCGCTACAGAGTATATGACCATGATTATCTGCGGAATGGCCATAAGGGAGAAAACTTTGCCGCTTGGGTCAACGATCATGGAAATAACAAGATTGCGAAGGAGCATTGACACATTGCATAATATGATCCCAACAAAAATTGGTTCTATAAGGTCTGATCTTTTCTTTGCCATAGAAGATATGGCAGCTGTTGTTGCTTCACTGTTCACTAGGCCGCCAAGCATACCTGACAGGGATATTCCTCTTTTTGTTCCCATTTGCTTCATTATTAAAAAGCTTATGAAACTGATCGTTGCAACAAATATGACGATCAGAAGAATAGTCCTGGGATCGATAACTCCAAAATAAGATGCGACAGGTGTGATAGGATAGAGGATAAAAACAACAGCAAGAAAACGAACTGCGCTTAGTATCTCATCATCAGTAAGAGTGGTCGCAAATGAATGAAGCGGACGCTTCTGAGCCAGCAGTAGTGTAATTATAACTGATCCCACAATAGCAGGCAGATAGAATTCATACGATATAAGCACACCAAGAAGGAATGTGCAATACAATGCTATGGGTCCTGTTATACCCGGTGCTCTTAATGTCACGTTCTTGATATATATATAAACTGCGGATATTATTCCAAAAAATGCAAGAGAAATAAGGAGGATACCGGGATCAATTTTTAATGCCAGGAAGGCTGCGATCATTCCTGCTATGCTTGCTATGGTAAATGATCTGACCCCTGCGATAAGTTCCATTGACTCAGGTCGCCTGTGTTCTCGTTCGATCCCTATGAGTATCCCTATAAGCGTAGCAAGGGCTAATTTCTGAAAAAAATCGAAATTTATGTCCATATTGCCAAAAGAGGGGACTGCCAGGTCTATCATTTAGTAACGATAATAAAATATTTCTATCAGGTTACTACTACTTTTCCCTTCATTCTGGCATGTAGGCCGCATACGTAATCGAAAGTTCCTGTTTCATTAAAAGTGTGCATAAATGTCTCACCATTCGTCAATGTTTCTGAACTGAAAGCATTCACTGTTGAAACAGCATTAGCTATAGAAACTACACTATGAGGTGTAGTGCCCATATTCTTCCAGGTCACTGTCGTACTTTTTGCTACAGTTATTTCTGCCGGGACAAAGTAAAAGTCCTTGATCTCAACATAATTTGTAGTCGCAGGGATAACGTCTGTTTTTGGTTCTGTATTTTGTCCCGTACATCCGCTTATTAAGACCGCGGCTATCAATAATGCTATCAATAATCTTGTTCTCATAAAACCTCTATTATCGATTATGCATGTTTTTTCACTATATAACCATTTTTGATATCCCGAACAATATTTATAATTCGCCTCCTAATTACAGCATCATGCGCAAGAAACAAAAAGACTGGTCAAAGGACATGGCATTTGAGCGCATCATCAGGCTTTTTGAGCTTGCCCATAAAGAATTCAAAGATCACCCGGAACGAAGTGACCGCTATGTGCAGCTTGCAAGACGTATAGGTATGAGATACAGGGTCAGGATGCCTCAGGATTTTAAGAGGCAGATATGTAAATTCTGCCATTCTTATCTGGTCCAGGGCGCGACTGCCAGGACAAGGCTTCAGGGGACTCATATATCCACAACATGCACATCCTGCGGAAAGCAAATGAGATTGCCTTATTAATTTAATCGAATAATAATTGTGAAAAAAACGATCCAGAACCAAATTTATGAGCGAAAAATCCAGAGATCTCAAAAGACCCCCAAACAAACTTGTATCGCAAAAGAGCCCCTATCTTCTCCAGCATGCATATAATCCCGTCAACTGGCATCCCTGGGGAGAAGAAGCATTTGAAGAAGCGCGAAGTGAAGATAAGCCAATATTTCTTTCAATAGGTTATTCCACATGCCACTGGTGTCATGTGATGGAAAGGGAATCTTTTGAAGATGAGCAGGTAGCTTCCCTCATGAATGAGGCATTTGTGAGCATAAAGGTCGATCGGGAAGAAAGACCTGATATCGACAGCATCTACATGGCAGCATGCCAGTCAATGACGGGAAGCGGAGGATGGCCTCTTAATATTATCCTGACACCCAACAGGAGACCTTTTTATGCCGGCACCTACATACCAAAAGAAACCAAATTCGGCCGACTGGGTATGATCGAACTTGTTCCCAGGATCAAAGAACTCTGGGTCTCGAACAGGGACGAGGTTGAAAAGGTTGCGAACCAGAATGTAGTTGCCCTCAAGGTTGAAGCTGGACATAACGGCGATATTCTGGATGAAGATATTCTCCATCAGGCCTACGAACAGCTCCTGAGCATGTTCGATGAAGAAAATGGCGGTTTTGGTGATTCGCCTAAATTCCCGACACCCCATAATATTTTGTTCCTGCTTCGGTACTGGAAACGCACAGGGGACAATATGGCTCTTTTCATGGTCGAAAAAACGCTTGGCGCGATGCAAAAGGGGGGAATTTATGACCATGTCGGATTTGGTTTTCACCGATATTCAGTCGATGCGCTCTGGAGAGTGCCACATTTTGAAAAGATGCTTTATGACCAGGCAATGATAGCCATCGCCTATGCAGAGGCTTTCCAGGCTACGGGAAAGAAAGATTATGAAAAAACCTGCCGCGAGATCCTCAGCTATGTATTGAGGGATATGACCTCTAGCGAGGGAGGATTCTATTCAGGAGAGGATGCTGATAGCGAAGGAGATGAAGGAAAATTCTACCTGTGGACAGAAAAGGAGCTAAGGCAGATCCTTCCGGATGAAGAATACAGGTATGTTTCCAGACAATTCAATATTAAAGAGAAGGGAAATTTTCCCGAAGGAGACGGAAGAAATATTTTCTATCTGTCCGATGATGGTTCAGATATTCCTTCAACCGGGATCGGTCAGGGTTTTGAACCCGGAAGGCTCAAATTATTCTCTGTGCGGGAAAAACGTATCCATCCGGGCAAGGATGACAAGATCCTGACAGACTGGAATGGGTTGATGATCGCAGCATTTGCAAAGGCTTCGCAGGTTTTTGATGATCCTGAATATGCAAAAGCGGCAAGATCAGCTTCGGATTTTATTCTTTCGCGAATGCGCCGCGAAGATGGAAGGCTTTATCACAGGCACAGGGATGGCGAAACCGCAATATCCGGTTTTCTGGATGATCATGCTTTTTTTATATGGGGATTACTTGAGCTTTATGAAGCTACATTCGAAGTACGTTATTTAAAGGTCGCGCTTGAAATAAACAGAGATCTGATAAAGCATTTCTGGGACGAGGAAAAAGGTGGGTTTTTCATCACTCCCGATGATGGAGAAGAGCTTTTTGTCAGGAAAAAAGATATCTATGATGGTGCGATCCCGTCAGGTAATTCTGTTGCCATGATGAACCTTTTGCGGCTTGCCAGGATTACCGGGGATACTGATATTGAAAAGAAAGCACATGCCCTGGGGCGCTCGTTCTCCAGGACCGTTGAGCGCTCACCCGCCGCTTATACTATGCTTATGAGCGCTCTTGATTTTGCATTTGGACCATCTTCTGAGGTAGTTATCTCAGGGGACCTGGTGGATGAAAGCACAGGAAAAATGTTAAAGGCCCTCAGGAAAGAATTCATTCCGAATAAAGTTGTGATCTTTCGACCTGACGGGGAAAGTGAAATCACAGATATTTGCGGGTTTGCAGGGAACTTAACAGGGACTAAAGGCAAGGCTATTGCCTATGTATGCCGAAATTTTTGCTGCAGACTTCCAACAGATGACCCGGATGAGATGATCCGGGAATTGCACAGTACAAAAGTATCAATTGGGAACACGGATGGCACGGATCGGACGAATTTTCACGGATAATAATATTCGAAACATTCATGGTATAGCTTGTCCTTTGAGTATCGAAATGAACGCAGATCTATGGCAACGTATCTGCGTTTATCCGCGTTCATCTGCGGTTGAATAATACGGAAATTCAAGACTCGCGCCATAGACTATGAGGAAAAGATGGTAGATATTCGACCTTTTAAAGCAACGATAATTAATCCCGAAATGGATATAGAAAAACTCATTTGCCCTGTCTATGACACTATAGATGCTGCTAATTACCAGAAATTCGCAGGGGAAAAGAATAACATAATCCATGTGACCACCCGTAGAAAAGATATGGACAGGGACAAATTCATTGATGTTGCTTCAGAGGAACTTGAACGGTTCAAAAAAACAGGGGTTCTGGTGGAACGGGAAATACCCGGGTTATATATTTATGGCATCATCTTCACACTGCAACCTGAGACCCTGGTTATGCTTCCTGAAAAGGATAGGCGCAGCCAGTATTTTGTTTTTGGGCTTGTTTCCCTGGTAAAAGTTGAAGAACTCGGAAAAGGAAGTATCGTTGGTCATGAGAATATTTTTGAAATTAATTCACATGAGCGCTACAGGCTCATGAAAACAACTATGATGAATTTTTCACCGATCGTGGCAGAATATAGCATGAAAGGGCATGAATTAAATAATATGTTTGAAGAATACCTGGGATTCAAGCGCCCGGAATATACTCCCGATCCTGAAAAGCTACCGATCGTTGATGTAAACATAAACGGAGGCAGGCATCTCCTGTGGGAAATAACAGACGGAAAATTGATACAAAAGATCACAAAAATGGTATCCCGTTCAAGACTCCTTATTCTTGATGGGCATCACAGGTACACTGCCTCGAATCTCCTGCGGGAAAAGGATGGCATTGAATATACGATGATGATGCTTATGGAAGGAGGGGACAGGGCGCTTTTATTATTACCATGGCACAGAGCAGTGCGAAATTTCGATGAGGAGGATCTTAATAAAAGGGTCAGCGAGAATTTTTCAATTGAATGGCAGGGAGTTTCAAACAATGAAGAATTTTATTCCCGTCTGCGAGAGCGAACCAGTGTTTATGATGTCAGGATTGGCATGTATGATGGGAAAAAATTCAGCATTCTGCGGGCTGATGAAAAAGTAGTGCTTGAGATTTCAGGAATAAAAGGGGAAATTGTTGGTCTTGACCTTATTATTCTTCATGACTTCCTGATCGATCCTTCTATCAGGGGAAAACCAGAAGAAGACGTTTCCTTCAATGCAAGTCCAAAAGAAGCGATCGAAAAAGTTGAAAGTAAAGAATACAAAGCTGCATTTATTTTACATCCTTTTTCTATTAAAGATGTTGAAAATAAAGCATTTGAAGAACATAAGAATTTTCCTCAGAAATCAACACTTTTCCTTCCCAAGGTCGCGGAAGGGATCGTTATGAGAGCGATAAAATAAACTTTTTAAAAAAATACATAGGCATATCCACGATTCTATTGTGTGCCTCTATTAGACTCACCATTCAAAGATGTCAAATTTTCGCTATCTATCGACTGCATTCCTGTTAGCCTAACAAAAGATTAGTCCTACTGTACTTGTTTCGAAGA
>JAPMTR010000066.1 GCA_026552975.1 Candidatus Methanoperedens sp. | reverse complement strand
GGAATTGGTTTTTTCAACTCGAATTGAAAATAAAGTCATTTTTGTGTGGATATTTTGATCGTTTTGGATTCATTGAAGTTGGATTTGGGTCAGCCTGTATGGATAAATTACGTAGGCAAGTGGCATTTTTTATTCCGAGGAAATAACAATGGTGGATCAACAAACCCTGTTCTGGATAGGATTCATTGTACTCATATTCATACTGCTGGCTCTGGATCTTGGTGTTTTTAACAGGAAAGCCCATACCATCAAGATAAAAGAAGCCCTTTTACTGAGCCTTTTCTGGATATCGATATCTGTCATGTTCAACATATGGATATATTTCCAGTTCGGTGAGCAGAAAGCCTTTGAGTTCCTGACAGGGTATGTGATAGAAAAAGCACTTAGCGTTGACAACCTGTTCGTGTTTGTGATGATTTTTTCCTATTTCCATGTGCCATCGGCCTACCAGCATAAGATCCTTTTCTGGGGCATCCTTGGTGCTCTCATTATGCGTGCAATATTCATAGCTGCTGGAATAACGCTTATCGAGCAGTTCCATGCAGTCATCTACATCTTCGGGGCGTTCCTGGTCATTACAGGCATCAAGATGGCGATTATGGGTGATAAAAAGATAGATCCTGAGAAAAACCCGGTGCTCAAGTACTTACGTAAGGTAATGCCTGTTTCAGAAGATTACCACGACGATAAGTTTTTCATAAAAAGAGCCGGGAAATATGTTGCTACGCCGCTGTTCGTAGTACTGGTCGTTATCGAGAGCACTGATGTCCTCTTTGCAGTGGATTCCATACCTGCTATCCTTGCGATCACGACAGATCCATTCATAATATATACCTCAAATGTGTTCGCTATCCTGGGACTGCGGGCGCTCTACTTCGCTCTTGCAGGGATCATGCCGATGTTCTACTACCTCAATTACGGGCTTTCAGCCATACTTGCCTTTGTAGGTACAAAGATGCTTATCTCGGATTATTATAAAGTCCCGATAATGTTCTCCCTGGGTGTAGTAGCTGCAATTCTCATAGCATCAGTGACGTTATCAGTTGTACGCGCCCGTATGCTGGAATACAGGGCAAAGGAGTTGAAGAAGCTTCAGGAATATAAGTAGTGAATGAAATGCTCATGGAATATATTATTAAACTGCTGACCGTGTTTGCTCTTGGGGCTATTGAGTTGTGGGCAGCCATCTCTGCCGGTTTTGTTCTCCAGCTTCATCCGCTGGAAACGGGTATGGTTGCTGCCACAGGAGCCATATTGGGGGTGCTTATCGTCCTTAAGCTGGGTGAACGCATGCGGACCATACTTATGCATAACAGAAAAAGTGAAAAGAAGAAGCTTGGACGCATCCACCGCATCTGGGATCATTATGGGGTAGAAGGGCTTGGAATGCTGGCGCCTCTCTTTGTGGGTGCACCGCTTGGTGCTGTTCTTGGGATTACGCTTGGTGCTCCGGTCAAACGCCTCTTGCTCTGGATGAGCTTAGGGATCATACTGTGGAGTACTGTATTTACGCTGATCGGTTTGCTTGGGCTTGCTGGCATCGAGGCACTGGCTCGTTAATTATAGCGCTAACATTCACAATCCCAGGGCTTTTGCATCATGTTCAATTTTTTCAGCCATCCTGCCCCTGTACTTCCTGAGTTTTTCCTGCATCGTTTCGTCATTTGTTGCTATTATCTCGCATGCCAGCAGCGCAGCATTATCGGCTCTTGCGATACCAACGCATGCAACAGGGTATGCCAGGCGGCATCTGTGCTATCGAAAGAAGGGCATCCATACCATCAAGATTTGAATCGACGGGCACGCCTATGACCGGCATTATGGTTTTTGAAGCTACAACACCGGGAAGATGTGCAGCAAGCCCTGCTATGGCGATAAACACCTTTACACCTTTTTCGTGCGCCTCTTTTATCACATTTTCTACACGCTCAGGAGTGCGGTGGGCTGAAGCCACTGTAACGTCATATTCGACTCCGAACTCTTTCAATACTTCTACTGCTTTCTTTGCTATATCTTTATCTGATATGCTTCCCAATATTATCTGTACTTCCATATTTTTACCTATTCATATCTCCTCAGGTTTAAGAACTAATGTTCTATTTGTTCCCATTTCGTAATGCTATCCTTAATTCCTCAGCCCTGTGAAGTTATTCGGTTATATATTTCAAGGTAAGCCTGGGAGAGATCGCCTTTGTTTTTCCTGAAAACATCCTTGTCAAGGCTCAGGAATTCGCCTCTGATATAAGCATGCCTGTCCCAGAAACGACAGCCATCAGGCGTGCCCACTTCATCAGCGAGAAGTATTTTGCCTTCGGGGGTCTTACCAAATTCAACTTTGAAATCTGCAAGTAATATATCCTTTCGAAGGAGTTGAGAGAACATGATATCGTTGATTTTATTTGTCATTTCAGACAGGTGCTTTAGTTCCTTCTCTGTCATCCATTTTGCATCAAGGATCTCCTTTATGCTCACTGGCCTATCAACAACCTCGAACTTGGTCGTGAATTCGAGCATTCCGTTCGGGATCAGGGCTCCTTCCCTTGCATCTGTTCCTTCAGGCAGCCTTATTTCGCCCTTCTCAAAGCGACGCCATAGCGAACCTGCCACATAATTTCTCCATATAACCTCGACGGGAAGGATCTTCAGGTTCGCGACCCTCATTCTGGTTTCCCCGATCCTTTCCTCGTAATGTGTTGGCAATCCTTCTTTTTCAATTAATTTGAACCAATATTCAGCAAGACCACAACATACCATTCCTTTGTGAAGGAATTCTGCCTTCTTAGCGCCGTCGAATGCAGTAACACGATCAGTGAACTCAAAGATTATATCACCGTTATCTGCCAGGTAGATGTCTTTTGATTTCCCAGTTCCTATCAACTTCATGAAGGGCATTTAAGCGTTTTGAGTTTAAATAATTTATCATATTTTGTAATAATGATTCATTGATCATGGGGCACTAAAATAACTAAGATAATTTAATATCGAATCAATTTATCATTAAGATAATAATGGAATTTATACTTCCGATTCTCATAATAGTTGTTTGTGCAAAGATATCTGGTGAGATATTCGTGCAAATACGGCAACCGCCAATCATAGGTGAAATGATAGCAGGCGTATTGTTAGGTCCTTCCATCCTTAACTTGATAAGCCCTGAAATAAATGGTCTCGATGTTCTTGCAGAACTGGGTATTTTCTTTCTTTTATTCCTGGCTGGAATGCACATAAACCTGGCAAGCTTCAGGGAGTATTCGCGACCTGCGATCTTTATTGCAATAATGGGAAATATCTTTGCGATGGCTGCTGGTATCGCTCTGGGATCGATATTCGGACTTGATCTGATGGAGATTTTCTTCATTGCCATCGTTTTCTCACTTGCTGCTCTTCCTGTGGGTGTTAAGATACTCATGGATCTTGGTAAACTGGAGTCTGAAATAGGCAAAATAATAATAACATCAGCAGTGATCGATGATATATTATGCATGTTCTTTTTTTCAATGGTTCTTTCCATAGAGGGAGGCAATCCCGAAACCATGAATTTATTGTATTTTTCAATATTAATAATTAAGATTTTGTTGTTTTTAGTAATAATATATTTTTTAAATAAATTACTGGTAATGAAGGATGGTTTGCCTGTAAATCATGTAAAATTGCTTATAAAAAAATTGACCAAGGAATCTCAATTCTTTGTAATTCTCTTGTTCGGGATCTTATTGGGTTTTTTGGGAAAATTGCTTGAGATATCATTCATTATCGGTATTTTTTATGCTGGAACGATCATTAAAAAATCCACTGTTGGAGAAGGAGTGTTTTCCAATGTTCAAAATGTGGTCTCTTCGATAACAAGCAGCTTTTTTTCACCCATCTTGTTCGCATATCTGGGACTTCTGCTTGACCTTTCCGTACTTTTTGACCCTGCAGATCCATTCTCAGATCGTAATATCCAACAGGGGGTATTCCTCCTGACCGCTATCGTGTTCGCTATGGTTGGAAAGGGCCTGGGTGCCCTCACAGGAGGTGTGCTTGCGAACATGAAACTAAAAGATGCGCTTGCTGTTGGAATAGGGTTAAATGCAAGAGGTCTGATGGGACTTATGATCTCAGGAATAGGATTGAAATTCGGATTAATTGATATGAACGTATATGCAATGCTGGTTACTATGTGTATAATCACTACTTTTATTACACCTTATGGGTTAAAAAAAATTTTAAGTTGATATCCTCTTATCATATCTTTCCCCCGATATGAGTTTTTATTAATAAATATGATAACATATTTAAACTCTACTCCCTATATATGCAAACAGGTGAAAAAAATGTGGCTTCAGATTAGATTGTATTTATTGCTTGGATTGATGTTCGCAATTGTCTATGCAGTGATCGCGGCAGTAGCAGGTTCCATGGGAATTTCAAGTTTTGCTTTCTATGGGATACTTGCATCAGGAATGATCATGGTTCAATACCTGATAGGTCCAAAGATGGTTGAGTGGAGCATGGGAATAAGGTATGTTTCAGAGTCTGAATATCCCTCACTGCACAGGATGGTGGCAGAGATGGCACAAAAAGCCAATATTCCAAAACCACGTATAGGGATCGCAAATGTTCCTATCCCAAATGCCTTTGCTTTTGGTAGATGGAAGAGCGATGGCAGAGTGTGTGTTACAGAGCAGATACTGCGTCTTCTTTCACCAGATGAGCTAAAAGCTGTGATCGGGCATGAAATAGCACATCTTAAGCATAGGGATGTTGCTGTGATCACCACGCTTAGCGTAATACCAATGATTATGTGGTATATTGCATGGAGCACTATGTTTTCAGGAGGGCGTGACCGTGGAAATGCTGTTCTTATTGGAATTTTTGCCTTCCTGATGTATATGGTAACAAACCTGCTGGTATTATATGCATCCAGAATAAGGGAATATTATGCAGACGAAAGGAGCATCCAGCTAGGTAATTCTCCTCACGCACTTGCTTCGGCATTGTACAAACTGGTGTCCGGAAGTGCAAGAGTCCCAAAAGAAGAACTAAAACATACCGAAGGGCTAAAAGCCTTTTTTGTGAATGATCCTTCACGTGCAATTAACGAATTAAGGGAACTTTCCCAGATCGATAAGGACAGAAGCGGAACAATTGACCAGCAAGAACTTATGATGTTATCTTCAAAAAAAGTCAAGGTCAGTACATCAGATAAATTCATGGAACTTATGAGCACTCATCCGAACATGTTAAAACGAATTCACAGACTATCAAAAATCAGGTAATATCTTGATAGTAACGCTCTGGATAGCCCTCGGACTTCTCGTTATAGCATCGTTCCTTCCGAAATCCTTCAATTCAAGGTACATTTTTGGTGGTTCTGGCTGGATATTCCTTTCCATCCATTGGTCTTTGCAACTTGGGGATTACTTTGATCTTCGGGATTATGTCAATATCATTCTGGTAATTGCTGCGACTATTGCTTCATTTTTTATAGCATATATAACATTTCGAGCAAAAGATAATAATGATAACGGCAGTTATGAAGTGTTTATGTCATTATCCAGGGCTGCATCTGTAGGCGGTTTGATATATTTAAGTTTTGCAGAGATAGGAATATTAAATACATGGATAATATCAACAGTCACAGGACAGGGGATATGGTTGATCGAAAAAGTCGGTTTTCCGGTTGTACAGGTAGCATGGAACCAGCTTGCAGTAAATGGCCTTGATGTTGAAATAATACTGGCCTGCACTGCAATAGAGAGCATTGCCCTGTTTTCAGGGATTATCTCCTCTGCAACAGGAGCGACAAATGCCCGCAAACTCCAGGCATTTATTATCTCCGTGCCCATTGTATATATGCTGAATATTATCCGTGTCTCTTTCACAGCTTCTGCCTATGGATTAAGCTGGTTTGGCACACCCCAGGAGAGCTTCCATATTTCAGAGCATTTTATAACCAAGGCAGGATCCTTGATAGCCTTAATGTTGATTTCTTATGTCGTTCTAAAAATGCTGCCTGAGGTTGCTGATATGATAGGTGGTATCTATAAGATGATGAGAAAAGAATTTCACAGATTGATACTGAGGTCCTCATTTTCTTAGCTCTGCATGAGCCTGATGTTCTCCGTAAGGTTTTTTGATTTTCCTTTCAGAATGAGAGTATCGCGCAACGAAGGATTTCCATATATGATTATATACCTTGGATACATCGCTTATCTATTAAGAGGGAATTGAATAGAACTTGACAAAATCAGATGTACTGAGTAAGCAAGATTGTTTGGAAGCAATTAGTACGCTCGGAGTAGTCGGATTCCTTGAAAAATACAGGGCAGAACTTATACAAGAGTTAAAATCTGTAAAGCAAAAACTTGTATGGATCCATGGCGCAGGTTGCTCGGGTTGCACCATGTCCTTTCTAAACTGCGATCATGAACTTCTTGGTACAATACTCAGGAATGAATGCATAATATACCATAAAACGCTTCTTGAGCAGAGCGGATTTTTCTTAGGAGGCATACCTGTACGCGTTCCTGAAATAAATATCGAGTATTATCTTAAGGATATTGAGAAAACAGGTGGCTATGTACTTGTGGTGGAGGGTGCGCTTGTGGAAGGACCCGATAATAGTGGAAAGTACTGCCTGATAGGCGGTGAAACTGTAAAAGAAAGGATAGTTAAAGCGGCAAATAAAGCTAAAGTAATAATGACCCTTGGCACATGCGCCTCCTGCGGCGGCATACCAGGCGACAGGCGCTCTGAAAATGTAGTACGGGATTTTCCAGGGTTAATATTCAGAGGAGTGGCTGATAGAACGATCATTCTCAATGAGCACGGAATAACTAAACCTGTTGTTGACCTTCCGGGATGTCCACCAAAACCTGAGCAGATCCTGGCAATGTTAGCGCTTCTTCTCCTTGATAAGCTCCAGTTCCCCGAAGATTCAAATATGCTTGACAAATATCTAAGGTTCAAAATGATAAAGGGTGGATAAATGGAAATCATTCTTGACCCCATTTCACGAGTTGAGGGGCATATGCGTGTTCTCCTTAAGACTGAGATGGGCATTGTTAAGGAGGCAAAATGTTCAAGCACCCTTTTGCGGGGCCTTGAGAAAGTCCTTGTTAATCAGGAACCGAGGAAAGCCGCTTGCTCTACTACGAGAATATGCGGATTTTGCCCAACATCCCATGCTTTTGCAGGCGCGGGGGCGCTTGACCAGTTGCATGGTGTGGATTCTTTACCTCCTGACGCCCAGCTTGCAAAGAATATAATTCAGGGCTTTGACTTTATCTCCAACCATATTACGCATTTATACATGCTCTGGTTTCCTGACCTGGTCAACCCGGCCTACATCGATGTTATTGAAAAGAAGCTCTGGGATGAACTCATCTTGAGATTTGCACCGCCGGCGTACAGAATTCATACCCAGCATATTCCGCCAGGAAAATCATATCTTAAGGCCCTTCATGCCAGAAAGATGGGGCAGGAGGCTATTCGTGAACTTGCGGGAAATGAAGTAAGACCATTTCCGGGAGGTCTTGATTTCAAACCCACGGAAAACTGCATAACTGTTCTGAAAGAGATACACGGAAAAGTTATGGCATGCTTATCTTCTATGTTAGGTATACCCTGGAGAGAATGGATTGAAAACACATATCTTTCAAATCCTGAGGGAGCAGTAAAGTATCTTCTTGATCTTGATAAGAAGGATTTTTCCAGGATGGGAGATTTTGAGCTTTTCGCCGTTATTGGCGCTGAACTTACTGGCAGGGATGACAACCTTATGCTCGATAAATTCGGATGCCATGAGGAGTATTTCCTGTCATGTGGGGCTTTTAATGAAAATGGAAAGATGATCTTCAGGCCGGGTTTCATGTCCTCTGACCTTGAGTACTTACCCTTTGACATTGAAAAGATCACTGAGAACTGTGAATCTTCTTTTTATTCAGGGAGTGAAAGCCATCCTTTTGATGGCAAAACCGAGCCTCTCCCCGCGAATGAGATATCTTATGGCGAAAAATACACATGGGTGAAAGCCCCTCGATACGATGGCAAAGTCTGCGAAGTCGGGTCGCTGGCAAGGCTTCTTATCGCAGAGGAGCCTCTTATTACAGGGCTTGCAAAAGAATTCAAAAAGAGAAGACTTCCAGTTGCAAGCGTGTATATGAGATTGATAGCAAGGATCCAGGAAATGCTTGTTGCAGGGTACCTGCTTGAGGGCTGGATAAATGAATTTGATCCAAATGGCATATTCAGGGTGCAGCCAGAAAAACTTATAAATACAAGAGGTTTTGGTCTCTGGGAAGCGCCAAGAGGTGTATTGGGTCACTGGATTGAGTTGAAGGATGGCGTTGTCTCAAATTACCAGATAATCACACCCACAACATGGAATGTCTCTCCGGGCGGGGTTATGGAAAGATCCCTGGAAGGAAGCCCAATATGCGCTATGGGGAATAAGTTCGGGATCGACTGCTCAAACCCTGTCATTGCATTACACATCGTGAGGAGCTTTGATCCCTGCAATGGATGTGCGGTGCATGTTATTGAGTCAAAACTTGATCCCATCAAACTTCATAGTTGACATATCGATTGCGACATAGGTGAACTCATTAGGTTGACCAGGTTGAATGCATATCGTCCTGCCAAGTTTTGCATAATAATTTACAGCTGAGATTTAATGCTCTAATTCGCATGTTATTCACAGAAGTTACAATGACGCCATAGTGTTTCATTACTCCCCTCACCGAAAATCTTATCGTTTAAGAAAGCATATTTTATAATGGAGAACAGGAGGTTAGAGATAGCCATGAGAGAATATGTAGATACGCTAGGGGCGATATACTTGGAAAGAGCAAGGTATCTATTAAATACAGATGAATTGTTAGAGAAATGCTCCATCGTGGAAGCGGATGACGAAACTACGGTCGCTAAGGCAGTTGTTGAAATTGCATCGCGCGGCAGCATCAAAACAGCGACATATAAAGCGATACCAATCGACGAGTTCATCGAATCATTTAAGTGATTTTCGAAGAATAAATTTATAAAAACGTTTGCAATAGCTTACAGCATGAAAAATAAAAAGAGTGATATAATATGGTCAAGAAAAGTGAAGGAAGAAAAGAAGAATTAAAAGAAGAGAGCGCAGAAAAGAAGAATATTTCCATGACATGGGCTGACAGTTATACAGCATTTTCAAAAATGTGGAAGGATTCCTACTTAAAGTTATACAAGCCCTGGATTGAATCCACAGGAGAGATGTTTGAAAAAACGGCTCTTCTTTCTAAAGAAGCGACACCACAGATATACAGGGAATTCTATGATGAATGGATTAGAACATACCAGAATACCTTTGGTAAATTTTATAAGATCCCAACACTGAAATCCAATAAAGAGACACTTGAAAAATTCCTATCAAGCGCAGATGGATACAATAAACTCTACAAGTCGTGGATAGAAGAGTTAGAAGAAAATTCACGCAAGACAAGAGAGATACTTTCGGATAATCCGGATCCTGCAAAATATAAAGAATGTCATGATATGTGGATCAAGTCTTATGAAAAAATATTCGATGAGCTAATGGAGCTGCCTGCACAAGAAAGCACAAAAGAGATATTTGGAAATTATATGATAATACCAGATATCTATTCAGAAAGCTTTCTGCAAATGTCAAAACTATGGAAGAAATCATACGCACAGCTTTGCAGGCCATTGAATGAATCTATGATGACACTTTCCAATAAAATGGCACAGATCTCCAGAGGAGATGCAGACCCTGAAACATATAAAGAATTTTATATATTATGGATAAATACATATAATGATATATATGGCAAGTATGTCAAGTCTTCAGAGCCTTCCGGGGAAATGTTCGGTCATTTTGTGGAGAGCAGTAACATTTATCTGGGCATGTACAAGTCCTGGATAGCAGTACTTGAAAAAATGTCCGAAAAGGCTAAGGAGATGTCCAAACAAACCTCTGATCCAGAGGCGTTTAAAGAATTTTATAATCTATGGATAAAGATGTATGAAAAGGCTTTTGATAGCTTTTTCGAGGACATGCCCACAATAGGAGGACCTATGAAAGAGGTCATGGAGCCAGTAAAGATCATGGCTAAAATCTACACACACACATTCATCAATATGTCAAAGATGCGGATGAGATCAGATATCGGTTCCGCTTCAGCGTATCCTGGAAAGAAAAAAAATGAGACTTGATAACAAAGTCGCGATGATCACCGGAGCTGGAAGCGGGATCGGGAAAGAAACCGCTTATCTGTTTGCAAAAGAAGGAGCAAGGCTCGTTCTTACCGGAAGGACTGCAGAGAAACTGGAAAAAGTCTGTAAAGAGATACGTGAAAATGGCGGTAAAGCAATTTTTAAAACAGGCGACGTTTCGAAAAGAGAGGATATGGATGATGTTGTCAATACGGCCCTGAATGAATTTGGAAAGATCGATATCCTGATCAATAACGCTGGTATCAACAAAGATGCCCTGATAACAAAAATGACAAAAGAACAATGGAACAGTGTTATCAATGTAAATCTTACTGGCGCTTTCAATTGTACCCAGGCTGTGGTTGATATAATGATCCACCAGGGGAGCGGCGTGATCATTAATACTACCTCTATTTCTGGTATCTACGGTAATATCGGCCAGGCCAATTATGCTTCTGCCAAAGCAGGATTAATTGGTCTTACCAGGACCCTGGCAAAAGAACTCGGGAAAAAAGGGGTGCGAGTTAATGCAGTAGCTCCAGGATTGACCATTACTCCGATGACCTCGAAGATGCCTGAAAAAATCCTTACGATTATGAAAGAAAAAATTCCGCTTCGCACGCTGGCAGAACCCATAGATATCGCATATGCGTATCTGTACCTTGCATCGGATGAAGCAAGGTATGTTAACGGAGCGGTACTTTCAGTGGATGGAGGCTTGACGATCTAATATTGAGGTATGGTTAAAATTCAAGTTTGTTAACTAAAGCTCTCTTAATACCATCTCTATTAGCATGGGGAGAACAGCCCTCACTTTCGCAGATAACTCAGTGCTCCAGTCGAGTAGCTCTGGCTCAACACCCAGAAGCACTATCTCATGGGGTAATTTGTATGCTCCCGAAGTTATCATGACATCCATGAAATTCATCTGATGCATACTCATCCTGAAAGCTGGATTGCATTTCCCGTCGATCGGATCACAGATTAACCTGTACAGAGTGCCTGGTTCATTGTTCCCTTTGCAGGCATCCAATATGATAGCTTTATCTTTTCCATCCATGGCTTCCAGAGCATAGAACGCATCAGTTCCTGCATCGAAAACCTCAACGCCTGCCTGCAACTCCATCTCTCTTAGGTTCAAGATAGCATGTATCCCAACGCCATCATCGCCCATGATGCTATTTCCGATACCTATGATACTTATTTTTTTAGTTATTTTTTCGATCATGGTGAATAACTCCCGTTATGGCTATTTTATTATCTATTTACTATATAGAAGCCATGGGTTCATTGAATTTGTCTTTTTTGTATGACTTTCAGATGAGGAGGCGCAGGCTATCGCCTACCATGATGGGATGTATTTGACGAAGGGGCGCACTCCATCCAATTGGTAAGATCCAAAACTATCAAAAAGTAAATAGAAAAAAGATAATTTATTAGTAATGAAATATATTCTATCCGAATATGTGTTCAGAAATCGATGACATTATTTTAGCAATTAAAGGAAAATAAGAAAATGACTAAAATAACCTTATCTGAAGTTGAACAGTATCTTTGGGGTGCAGTATCCCCTGATCCCATATTGAATAAATTTACTAAAGACTATAAGTGGCTTACACAAGTGTATCAATCCATTCAACCGCCAAGCGGGAACGGAAAGTTAATCTGGCATGCACTGGGCGCAAAAACTCTTGAATTAATTCATAGGAATATCGAAGTTCAAACAATCAGAGATGATTTGGATGTATTAGTAATGGATGCTAACATCCTCGAAAAGATTTCTGAAAACGAGGCCAAAACAAAAGCTAAAGAATTAGAAATGAAAATTGTTTGGCGGTTGCATAAACATGCAGATGGTCCTAAATTCAGGGAATTAGGGAAAAGATTAGAAGAATTAAAAGAGAAACATTATCGAAATGCAATCAGCAGCATTGAGTTCCTTAAAGGATTACTGGAAATTGCAAAAGCTGCTGTAAAATTAGAACGAGAAACAGAAGCAGAACCTGTTGATAACACAAAAGAAGCTCTCACACAGTTATTTTTTGAATGTAAAGTTGATAAAACTCCTGTTATTGTGGAACAGATAGTTAAAGATATTGACCAGGTAGTAAAAGTAACAAGGTTTGATGGGTGGCAGTGGACAAAAGCAGGTGAAAGAGACGTACAACTTGCATTAAGAAGAACATTACTAAAATATAAATTGCATAAGGAACAGGATTTATTTGATAAAGCATTTGAGTATATACGGGAGCATTATTGAGAGGTTTCTGAAACATGAGCAAAGATAAAATTTTGATGAAAATTCTATCGGGTGTTAATGACGCGAATATTAGATTTCAGGATTTAAGAAATTTTATATTGCAATATGGTTTTTCCGAGAGGATACGAGGTGATCACTATATATTTACGAAAGAGAATGTTTTTGATATCATAAATTTACAACCCCTTAAAGATGGAAAAGCAAAACCATATCAGGTCAAACAGGTAAGAAAATTATTTCTTAAATATAAATTCCATTTAAATGAGGAAGACTATGAATGATGAGATAAAATATGAAATGGTAATATACTGGAGTGAAGACGACGATGCATATATAGCGGAAGTACCAGAACTTCCGGGATGCATGGCAGACGGCATGACTTATGAAGATGCAATTAAAAATACGCTCACGGTGATCCGGGAATGGATAGAAACTGCAAGTGAGCTTGGCAGAGAGATACCAATACCAAAAGGCAGATTGATTTATGCATAATAGTTCAGCAAGAAAAGTTACAGTGATTAATTTGACGTCTGAATGCCCCAAAAACACCTGTGGGAAAAGTCAAGCATGAATAAATTTCACATCAACAAGATGTGTTGAGCATGAGATACACGGATCATAAGCCCTCACCAGCATTTCCAGAGAATGTGTTATCTCTTCATCGCTCTTATCAAGTATTTCCGGAACCAGCTTTTCCATATCCCTTTCGATATTATTGAGATTTTGACTCGTAGGAATAATACAATTTGCATTCAGAATGATCCCTTTCTCATCGATCTCATAGTTGTGAAATAGAGTACCGCGAGGCGCTTCCACCGCCCCCACGCCATTCCCTGCTTTGACAGGGATCTTCGAGCCTTCGTTTAGCCCTACCACGATTTCTTCACTAGGATTAATTCCAGTATTTTTCAGATCCGCCAGTATTGAAACTGCTTCATTGAAACAGTGCACGCTTTCAACCATTTGTGCAACAGTATTCAGAAATGGATTGATGCACACTGATTTTATCCTAAGGGTAGAAGCCGTCTCCTTAGCTTTCGGATGAAGTTTTTCATAATTCAAATTGAACCGGGCAAGTGAACCCACAGCGTAAGACCTGCGGCTTAATTTAGTATGCTTAGCGGAAGAATGAGGGACAACGAACTCATTCGTAACTTTTTTGTACTCCTTTTTATTCATCCTCACTCCATCAGATGAGCCCAAATCTCCCGCTAAAAGCGGATATTCACCATCATCGCTAACAAGCGCAACGTATTCTGTATCCCGTTCAAATTCCGGAAATTTAAAAGCAGAAACAAACTCTACTGTAGCTTCAATATCATGCCGCATCCCTTCTAACAGTGCAAGCATTGCATCAAGATCCTTTTCTGTCGGCAGCTTAGTAAATCCACCTATTGTCATAGAGATGGGATGAATATGGCGACCAGCAAGGATGCCGCACAGATCATTGCAGGTCTTCTTAAGTCTTAATGCCCTTCTGATCACCTCGTTATGAGTGCCTATCAACGGCACGAAACTTTTTACTCCAAGAAGGTCTGGAGCTGCCAGGAAATAGATATGCAGCAAGTGGCTGTCGAGTATTTCAAAATAAAGAAGGAGTTTCCTGAGTTTTATTGTCTGCGAAGAAGGAGTGATAGAAAGCGCATCTTCAGCAGCCTGGATCGAAGCAAGTGAATGTGAACAGGAACAGATGCCGCATATTCTGCTTGTTATATGCTGCGCCTCAAAGATAGAACGACCTCTCAGGAGCCCTTCAAAGAAACGGGGCGCTTCTACAATGTCCAGATGGCATGTTTCCAGCCTGCCCTCTTTTACATTTACAACTATATTCCCGTGGCCTTCGACCCTTGTTAAATACTCTAAATTAATGTTGAGATCCCTGTTGTTGATATCACTGTGCATTTTGATCAATTTCCCTGCATTTGTTATACATATTTATTTTATTTTTAATAAGGTCAAGCGGGATATTATATTTTGAAAGAATATCATGCGCTCCTTTTTCATTCGGACCGCTCACAATACCGCGGCATCCGTAGCATATATTCCCGTTATTTACACACCATGAATTGCACCCCGCCCTTGTAACCGGACCCAAACAGCCAACCCCTTTATCGTACATGCATACATTCTCATTCTGTTTACACTCAACACAGACTGCGTAGTCAGGCACAGAGTAAGGAATATCCTGCAGAACAGCTTTTAAAACCTCTACGAACTCAGGAATATACACAGGGCAGCCGATTACGGAATAATCAACCTTTACGACCTGATGGACTGCCATTGTCTTTTTTGTCGGAAAAAAGTGGAAATCTGAACCATATACATACTCCCTGATTTCATCAAGATCAAAGTTATTTTTCATTCCATTCACACCGCCTATGGTTGCGCAAGAACCATAAGCGATCAATATTCCTGATCTTTTTCTTATCTCTTTTATGCGTTCAACTGAATGCTCGTCTGTGATACTCCCTTCTATTATCGCAATATCAAGCTCTCCACCCCATTTTTCAGACATTACCTCCCTGAATTCAACCACATCCACAATATCCAATATGTCAAGGAGAATTTCCCCCATATTCGCAACCTGAAGCTGGCAGCCCTCACAACATGCAAAATCAAAAAAGGCTACTTTTGGTTTTCCCATATTAAAATGCCTCTTTCAAATGTTTGATAGCTTCATAATTAAAAACCGGCCCGTCCTGGCAGCAGTATAAATGCTGTATCTGGCAATGACCGCATTTACCCACGCCGCATTTCATATGTCTTTCAAGGGAAATAAGAATTTGTCGTTCAGGAACATTCCGGGATAGCAGTTCTTTTATTGCAGGTTTATACACAGCGGGAGGCCCCACCAGAGCGACAAAAGTTCTATCTGGATCAATCTGGATACCGGGAATTAGGGTTGTTACAAGCCCCACCTTTCCAGCCCAGTCCGGGGTTGCCTGATCAACAATAGATTCAAAATATACATCGTTTCGTTTTCTCCACTCTTTGATCTCATCCAGGAAAAGCATATTTGCCGAATTTCTGCACCCATAAAGAATATGGATTTTTCCGAAATCTTGGCGTTTGTCAAAGACAAACCTGATTAAAGAACGAAGAGGGGCAAGACCCAATCCGCATGCGATAATTAGCAGGTCATTTCCTTTTAGTATCCCGATAGGAAAGCCTTTCCCAAAAGGTCCTCGAATTCCGATCATATCTCCTGCCTTCAATTTGTGCAAAGTGTTCGTTACCTTTCCAGCGGCTCTTACACATAAATCAAAAGAGTCATTATTAGCTGGAGAAGAAGACACCGATATTGGTATTTCACCAGCGCCAAATACAGAGACCATTACGAATTGTCCAGGTTCATGATCAAGCCTCTTGCCGCCTTCGAGGGCGATTTCAAACAGTTTCTCACTTTCAGTCATCTGTTTTATGCCAAGGATCGTACCTTTTTTTATACTATATGCAGAGTCTTTTAAAATTATTTTTTCCATAATCCAATTTAAGCTTTTGCCCCCTCCTTCGACCCTATTAATGATTTAAGCGTTTCTTTAAGCCTTATACCCGCCATACAAGAACGGCTGCACCTTCCGCATCCTGTGCAGAAATATCTTGAAAATCGATCCATAGGATACCTGAATTTTCGATAATAACGATGTCTTTGCCTAACTTTTCGGGTCGTTCTGAAATTCTTGCCCCCCGCCACTTTGGCAAATGGCCCAAGCTGGCATGAATCCCATACTCGGTACCGCTTTCCTGCAGTGAGGTGGAGGTTTATCTCATCTCTAATATCGAAGCAATAACAGGTAGGACAAACATTTGTACAATTTCCGCATGCCAGGCATCTTTCGTCAAGATCATCCCATATCCTGCTCTCAAATGACCTATCAAACAGATCATGAATAAGATCCAATTCGACAGGGAGTTCATTCTTAAATATTGCTTGTTTCTTTTCACGATATGATGCCAGCTCATTCAGATGGGAACTTTGTGCGCTCATGAAAAAACCAGTGTCCTTGATGATATCTTCCCCTGCCTGGGTATTAATGTGGACGATAAAATAGTCTCCAAGGTCGGTGAAAAATATATCATATCCACCATCTGGCAGATGTGTATTCATAAGATGGCAATTCGCGAATTCATCGCAATATTCATTGCATTCAAGACCGATGATCTTGATATTTTGACTGTGGATAAGATAGTTCTGATCCTGGGGATGTTCTGAAAATACCATATTCAAACACTGGATCCCGGCAATATCACAGGTATGTACTCCAAAGAGGATGATTTCTTCATACTCAGTGACTGCATCCGCTTTAAGCCCCCTGCTAAAATCATATTCAAGCAGTGTTTCATGCACAGGCATAAAGAATTTTTTAGGAGGCAGGATAGTAGGGATATATTTGAGTGCAATTTCCTGGCCAGATCTTACGTTTTCAAATGCATAATTATTATATCCCTTGAATACGGGTGCTGCCAGTTTATGCAGCTTTGAAAGTGAGGAGATGAAGTTGTTGAAATTTTCTTTCCATAAAATTGCATACTGTTTGTCCTGCATATGTTTCAACCAAGTTCGTTTCAATTTCCATTTATGATTATCATTTCAAGTTCTTTTTCTGCAGCTATCCCGATCAACATATCAAGAAGCTTGTAACCTATGCCTTTACGCTGATAATCATCACGAACAACAACTGCGAACTCCCCCTTCTTAAAATCGGGATCGATTATGATCCTTCCAGTCCCAACTAACTTTTTCTTGCCATGATCTTTGATTTCCACAACGATCGCCATATCCCTGTCATAATCAATGTTGCAATACCTTGTCAACATTTCATGCGTTATGTTCTTTATTACCTGGAAAAACCTGTCCTTTAATGATTGTTCAGATAGACTTGATAGCATCTCGTACTCAAGAGGTTCGTCTTCCGGCCTTATTGGACGCAATAACACTTCTGTCCCATCTGTTGTTTTCCATGGCACAACATATTTCGTCGGATAAGGCGTGATCACAAGATGTGGATAATGCGCTGTTTGATCAAACGTTTTATCAATGATGATCCTTGCATCAAGAGCATGCGCTTTTCCATTAGATATTGCCAGAGGATTAATGTCCATCTCCACAATCTCTGGAAAATCCGCTATCAGGTTTGAAAAGCTGACTATTATCTGATCAAGCTGCCGCAGATCAGCCGGAGGTTTGCCCCTGAATCCCTGAATCATTTTGAATATTTTTGTATCTTCCATCAGTCTTCTAGCAAGTGTCTGATTAAGTGGTGGAAGTCCAATCGAGAAATCCCCGAATATTTCTGCTGTTATTCCCCCCATCCCGAAAAGTATGACTGAGCCAAAATAATTATCCTTTTTTGAACCCAGCATGATCTCATAGTCTATGTTCTCAATCATCTTCTGGACTGTCACCCCATTTATTCTGGCCTGAGGAGCTTTTTCACGGACTCTCTTCATAAGATTATCATATTCCTCTATTAATATTTCATCCGATCTTATTCCAATTATTACTCCACCAACTTCGGTTTTATGGGACAGGTCCGGAGAAGAGATCTTTAAGACTACGGGATATCCGATCTTATTTGCCAGGGTCACAGCTTCATCAACGGTCTTCACAGGGTATGCCCCCGTAGTCGGGATACCATAGTTCAAAAGGAACCTTTTTGATTCCTCTTCTGTCAGGATTGTCCTTCCTTCTTTTGCAACTCTTGTAATAAGCGCTTTCAAATTACTTTTTGGAGGAGCCATGTCTACTGGCAATTCAGACGGCGTTTCGTATAGCAGTTCAAGATTTCTGCCATAATTATGCATGTACATATATGTCTTGACAGCCTCTTCTGGTGTTTCGTAATGAGGTATATCGTTCTGGATAAATATTTCTCTTGCTTTCAATACCCCTTCTCCTCCCATCCATACTGTTATTATCGGTTTTGTGGCTTTCTTTGCTATCTCAGAAATAGCTCCTGCAAGTTCATCAGGCACAGCCATGCCCTGGGGAGTATAGATTATCAAAATTCCATCCACCTGGGAGTCCTTCAAACAAACATTGAGTGAATTGACATATCTTTCGATATCAGCATCTCCCAAGACGTCGATAGGATTGCTTTTGCTCCAGTATTTGGGCAGGAATGAATCCATTTCTTCAAGGTTAGTATTAGATAGCTTTGCAAGTTCTCCCCCTAATTCTATTAAAGCATCCGTTGCCATAACACCGGGGCCTCCGGCATTTGTTATGATCGCAAGCCTTGGGCCTTTTGGCAAATGTTTTGAATCAAGGACTGCTGCGGCATTGAATAAATCCGAAACTTCTTTTACTCTTATAGCGCCTGCTCTTTTGAATGCTGCGTCATAAACCCGGTCATCACCAGCCATGGCGCCTGTATGTGAAAGCGCAGCTTTTGCGCTTTGTGAGAACCTGCCAGTTTTAACTATGATCACAGGCTTATTTCTTGCAAAACCCCTTGTAGCGCTCATAAATTTTTTGGCGTTCCCGACACTTTCCATATATATCATAATGCTTCTTGTTTCAGGATCATCACCGAGAAAATCGATAAGGTCGCCAAAATCCACATCGATCATAGACCCAAGTGATGCGAACATACTAAAACCAATGTGGGCATTGATCGCCCAGTCAAGTATGGCTGTTCCAAGAGCACCACTTTGTGACAAAAAAGCTATCTTTCCAGGTTCAGGGTCTGCTTTGAGAAAAGATGCATTTAAACCGATATTTGGTCTTATTATGCCTAAACAATTTGGTCCTATTATCCGAAGACCGTATTTTTTCCTGATCTCAATTATCTCTTCTTCTAACTTTTTCCCTTCTTCGCCAATTTCTTTGAAACCGGCTGAAACTATAATTATTCCTTCAACTCCTATTCTCCCGCACTCTTCAACTATTTGGGGCACTTTTCTTGCTGGAGTCGCGATTATTGCAAGATGGATATTTTCAGGAATGCTATTCAGGTCAGGATAGCACTCAACTCCGAGTACCTTCTTTCTCTCTGGATTTACAGGAAATATCTTCTTGTTTAATTTCAGAAGGTTTTCCATTATTGTTCGTCCCACAGATCCTTCTCTTTCTGTTGCGCCGATGAGAGCCACAGTCTCAGGATCCAGCATTAGTTTTAAATCCCCCATATTAAATCACCTCAAGATGGAACTATTAAAACACCATAAGGCTTTTTGTAATGATAATATTTTCGTGCTACCTAATATTTTGTTTCCAAAATATTTTTTATTAAAAAATTCGATAACCTTAAACCATATCATGAACTGAATACCACAAATGTGCCTTGCTGTACCTGCCCAGGTGATCGAAGTAAATGGAGATACCGCCACAGTTGATTTCGGGGGAGTAAGACGAAATGTCAATATCACTCTCATAGATTCTCCAAAAAATGGAGATTATGTGCTGATACACGTTGGATATGCGATCCACAGGATCAGCCAGGAAGAGGCGCAGGAAACGCTGAAAATATGGGAGGAAATGCTAAAGGAATGAAGTACTTCTTCAGGGATAATGGCACAGCATTGCGCATAGTAGAACGGATAAAAGCACTGGACCAGCCAGCCAGAATAATGCATGTATGTGGCACGCATGAACAGATCATAACAAAACATGGTCTGAGGACTCTCCTGCCTGAAAACATTGAAGTAGTTGCAGGACCCGGATGCCCTGTATGCATAACTCCTGTAAAAGAGATAGATGAGGCTGTATATCTTTCAGATAAAAACATCGTTGCGACATACGGGGATATGTTGCGCGTCCCTGGTACTTCAATCTCGCTTGCAGGGAAAAAATCAGCCGGGGGAGATATAAGAATGATCTATAGCCCTGCAGAAGCTGTTGAGATCGCAAAAAAAAACCCGGACAGGGAAGTAATATTTTTTGCCATAGGTTTTGAAACCACTGCACCTATGACTGCCCAGATCCTGCTGAACTCACCACCGGAAAACTTCAGCATTCTTTGTTCCCATCGCCTGATACCGCCAGCACTGGACTTCCTGCTCAAAGAAGGAATCGGGATAGACGGGCTGATAGATCCGGGTCACGTTTCAACCATAATCGGCACGCATCCTTATGAAGAACTCTGCAATAAATACAATATGCCGCAGGTAATCGCAGGATTTGAGCCGATTGATGTTCTGATGGCAATATATATGCTCATGAAGCAGATAAGGAATCATGAAGCCAGGATCGAGAATGAGTACACGCGTTTCGTAACTTACGAAGGTAATACTATCGCCCAGGAAATGTTAAGCAAGACGTTCAAAGCGGATAGCAGGGAATGGAGGGGATTAGGAGTAATACCACAAGCCAGCCTCGCCTTGAGAAAAGAATTCGAGAATTTCGATGCGAGAAAGAAATTCGATATACCCCTCCAATCCGATGAAACGTGCGATCAGGCCTGTTTTTTTTGCGCAAATGTGATTAAAGGTGCAGGCAGACCAAAAGATTGCCCCAATTTCGGGGAAAACTGCACGCCAGATAAGCCGATTGGCGCTTGCATGGTTTCAACAGAAGGAACGTGCAGCATCGCTTATAGATATGGGACTATTGTAAATCAACGATAACGTCAACAACGAACTTGTACGAATTAGCAAATCCTTGGGATCGGATCTCCAAGCGGCGGTTCAATAATTCTCTTCCCGCCAACTGTCGTATTCAGGATCACTTTCCCAATATGCCTGTCAGTGGCTTCCCCTATTATTTGTGCATCTCGTCCATGTTCTGTAGCACGAATTACCCGGAGAATTTTTTCTGCTCTATCAGGTCTTACACCTATGATGGCTTTTCCCTCATTTGCTACTGTAAGTGGGTCGATTCCAAGCATCTCACTTGCTGCTATTACCTCTTCTCTGAGTGGTATCTTTTCTTCATATATTACTATACCTGTGCTGGATTTGCAAGCCCAGTCGTTCAAGGCTGCAGATAATCCTCCCCGTGTCGGGTCGCGCATGGCAGTTATACCGCCGACCCCCAGTGCTTTCTCTATCATATACCAGAGCGGCGCTGCGTCTGATCTCAGAGTGGTCTCAAAACCGAAGCCCTCGCGAAAAGACATGAGTGCGATACCGTGATCTCCCACAGTACCAGTCAGGATTATTTTATCTCCAGCCGAAAGATTTGAGTCCTTTATAACTTTACCCCTGTCTGCAAATCCGATCCCTGTGGTTGTTATCACGATTTTGTCAATAGCTCCTCTTTGCATCACCTTTGTATCGCCGGTTATCACGCTGACACCTGATTCTCTGCATGATGTGTTCATGGAGCGTATTATTCGTTCAAGATCCGCTAGGGGGAAACCTTCTTCTAATATAATAGCACTGGCAAGAGCGATGGGTTTTGCGCCCATGACCGAGATATCATTTATGGTTCCGCATGCTGCAAGTTTCCCGATGTCTCCACCAGGGAAGAATATTGGGGATATGGTGTAGCTATCAGTGCTCACCACTATTTCTTTATTTCCAAGAGATATGGACGCGCCGTCATCAAGGTCTGCAAGTCCGACCTCTCCAAGCTTTTCGCTTGTCAGGTTTTTCAGGATAGAATCGGTTATGAGCCTGTTCATAAGCTCACCCCCCGCACCGTGTGCCATCTGGATATGCATAATAACCGATAATAGAGGCTTATTGTTATTTAATCTTTGAGTTTGTTTGGGCGCCTCCGGCTGTAGTTTCAATAGACGCAGCCATAGCAGCCTGACCCAACGATATGCCTCCATCCCCGCACGGAACCCTGCAATGTGTATAAAACCGGAATCCTTCGTCCACAGCTCTTTCCTTTATATGCCTGACTATGGCATCATTATAGGCGACACCGCCAGAAATCCCTATGGAATCGATGCTTTTGTTCTTAGCTACTCTTATGGCAATATCCACCATACCTTCTGCAAGAGCTTTCTGAGCAGATGCTGCTATATCCTCACAAATGTAGTCTCCTTTTGCCAATAAAACCGCATCAATCAGTTCCGTTGTATCAAGCATATATATATTATTGAGTTTTTTGATCACTATCGGCAGCTCGACATTTGCCCTTCCTCCGCAAGCCATGGATTCAAGCCGCAAAGCAGGTTCGCCTTCGTAGGTTCTCTCATGGCAAATATCCAGGATCGAAGAAATTGCATCAAGCACCCTGCCAGTACTCGACGTTTCCGGAGTGTTAAATCGTCTTTTTATTTGCCTCAGGATCATGTCGATCTCCCTATCATTCTTGAAACTTCTCATTCCAACCATAATGTTCCTGAGTTCTTCAACAGGATATTTCCTGGACAGTATACCTGCAACCATTCGGGATGGAAACTGTGAAGCAAGATCACCTCCTGGCATATGCTGGCGCATCAGGCTGCCACATCTTTCAAAACCATTTTTTACAGCGAAAACCTCACCACCCCATACTGTTCTATCCAGTCCATATCCAGCGCCATCTGAGGCTATGCCAACCAACTTATCAATACCATGTTCTGCCATCAGGGAAGCAATGTGTGCCTGATGATGCTGGCATCTAAAAAGTTGTGCATTAAACCTCTCTGCAAGCTTTTCCCCGAGTCTTGAGGTGTTAAAACCGGGGTGCATGTCAACTGCTATCAGGTCTATTTTTTCAACCCGATTGATTTTCATAAGATTATATATCGCCTCTTCCAGGAATTCAAGTGTTCTTAGCCTCGTTGTATTTCCTACATACTGGGTCAAGAATGCTCTTTTGCCTGTCAGGAGACATGCGCAAACGTCAAGCTCTGCGCCCAGTGCCAGGACATTTTTTGTGTTCTCAACTGCAAGTTCAATCGGTTGGGGAACAAAACCCCTTGATCTTCGAAGAAAAACATCTCTGCCAGCAACGATCTTCATAACAGAATCATCACACCGGTTATTGATCCTCATATTATGAACCAATGTATACTGCGCCTTTAGCGATTGAATTTCTTCTTTATTAATAGCCATGGGTTCACCTGGAATGTTTGCAGATGTCATGACAAAAGCAGCCTCTTTCGAATAATGGAATAAAAGGTGATGAGTGCCGGAATAAGGGAGCATGATCCCGATGTTGTGAAGCCCTGGGGCGATTTGTCCTGAGATCTTGGCACTTTCCTTCTTCTTCAAAACGACAATTGGTTTTGGGAATGACTCAAGTAGCTCTTTTTCTATCTGGTTAACATGAGCCAACTCCATAGCATGATCAATATCTTTTACCATTATTGCGAAGGGCTTATATTTTCTATGAAGAATAGAACGAAGCCTTAAAACAGGTTCATCCTCAGTGGTCTTTGTAACCAGATGAGTTCCGCCAACTCCTTTAATTGCCACGATCTTCCCATTATCAATTGCATCAACTCCTTTCTGGATCGGATTTGAGACCACCAGCTTCTCTTCTCCCGTATATAATTCGTACGTTGGACCGCAAACAGGACAGCTGATCGGCTCTGCCCTGAATCTTCTGTCCCCATCATCTAAATACTCGGATCCGCACTCATTACACATTAAAAAATCTCTCATAGTTGTGTTCTGTCGGTCATAGGGAAACATCTCAATGGTTGTAAAACGAGGGCCACAATCTGTGCAGACAATAAAGGGATACAGATATCTTCTGCTACTTATATCAAAAATCTCCTCCTTACATGCTTTGCATATGGATACATCAGATGGGATAATCGAGTTAGTTTTCCCATCTTCCTGACTCTTGCGGATAAAAAAATCTCCAAATCTTTCATTGGTCTGCGTATTCAGTACAGTAATTTCCTTGACAAAAGCCATTGGCGGGTGCTCCCTCTTAAGCCACTGGAGGAAGCCCTGAATCTTCTCTTCGCTACCATCAAGGAGAAGTTCAACGCTGTTACCTGCATTCATTATATAGCCATTAAGGTTATACTTCTTTGCTGTTCTGTAGACGAATGGTCTAAACCCTACACCCTGCACGATTCCTGTAACAACTACTCTACATTGAGGCATAATAATACAATTAGCAGCATAGCTTAAATATAGCCATTTAGCGGAAAAATTGGTGATTGAGTTTAATTTTTATACCAGATCCACTTATTTATACTTGATGGAAAAGATTGAAAAGGGGGCATTGAAACTTGACTTTTTTCAAAAAGAGTACATTTTTGAAAGCTTGAGCTGGAAAAAGAAGCATGACAGACGCTAAGAAACGGCTGAAAAATATCGAAGAACATGTATTGCCATCGTTTTTCATAGGGGTATTATCACAGGACAACGCATGGATGAAAAAGACAATTGAGAGGCTACTTCCAGAACTTGAAGCAAAAGCACTGTTGCTTGCAGAACAATGCAGAAAAGAAGGTGATTGTGTGCCTGATGACCCCCTATGTGACGAAAATCGCATTAAAACATTATTCAGGGAAACGCTTGAAAAACTGAAAAAAGAACATTTAGAGCGAGTGTCCAAAAAGAGATTTCATTAGAATAATTCCGGATCAGTTAGCCCGGAACTGTTCAAGTTATACGAAAAAAAACATATAGTTTTGGAGTGATGAAACAATCTTATGTTGTCAGGTATTTAAAATGAGAGAAAAGTGGTCTTCTAACATTGGTTTCATCCTGGCCAGTATAGGCTCAGCCGTTGGCATTGGCAACATCTGGCGATTTCCCTATCTGGTCGGTGAAAACGGAGGCGGAGCCTTCCTTATTCCTTATCTTATTGCTGTATTCCTGTTCGGTCTTCCCCTGATGATCCTTGAGTTCGCTCTTGGACGGCATTTTAAGACATCTGTCGTCCCCGCTTTTAGCAGAATTGGAAAAAAATCCATGTTAGCAGGCTTTTTCCTGGTATTTGTCATGGTAATGATCGTAAGTTATTATCTTGTGATTACAGGCTGGGTGCTTGCTTATTCTCTCTTTTTTGTTATTGGAAATCCCATCACTTTTTCCCAGTTCACTGGCTCTTATTACTCATTGCTATTCTTTTTAATCTCAGGTTGCATTTCTTTTGTTGTGGTCAGATCAGGAATAAAGCAGGGCATTGAAAAAATGTCCCGGGTTCTTATTCCCCTTCTGTTTGTTATGCTGCTATTGCTTGTTATTTTCGCTCTATCGCTGCCTGGCGCTGCAAAGGGAATAGAGTTCTATTTAAATCCTGATTTCACAAAGCTAGCTGATCCCTTTGTCTGGACGGTAGCATTTGGGCAGGCTTTTTTCTCATTAGGTGTTGGCACTGGCATCATGCTAACCTATGGCAGTTACATGAGGGATGACAATATTGTAAAAAGTGCAGGAATTATTGCGGTTTCTGATCTGATGATTGCATTTCTTGGGGGCTTTATAGTATTTCCCATTGTTTTTTCTTATGGACTTGACCCGGCATCAGGAATCAAACTTACTTTTGTTACCTTACCTCCGATTTTCCAGGAAATGAGTTTTGGATTTCTATTTGGCGCCATTTTCTTTTTACTTCTTTTCTTTGCAGCCATAACATCTGCCGTAGCCATGATCGAAGTTCCAGTGGCTACCCTCATAGATTTCTATGGTTTCGAAAGGAAAAAAGCTGCTTTGCTTGTCCTAATGATTGTAATCCTGATCGGCCTACCCTCAGCATTGAGTTACACCGCCCTTAAACTGGAATTGTTTGCTACCCCCATTCTTGACATCAATGACTTTGCCTTTGGAACATTAGGTATTATTACAGCAGGATTTGTCCTGAGTGTGGTTGCAGGGTGGTTTATAGATAAAAATGTCATTATCAAGGAGATCGGAGGTAGAAGATGGATGCAAAGTTTATTTATACTCACAATAAAAATAATCATACCTCTAGTACTTTTCATTAACATCATGACAAGAGTGATTAAACTTGGTTAATTCTGGCAAGCATAGGAGAGGAAAGATAAAAACGTTGAAACCATCAAGATCCCAGCAACATGTTCTTGAAAAGTTAAAAAGACTGGACATGAGCCTCCATGTTATATGGGGCAAAAGAGGAATCCCTTCACATTTGTGCGGGATCTTATCAGTCGAGATGGAAGAATATCCCGAAAAAGTTGCAAGAAAATTTATTTCAGAACATTTTAAATTATTTAAAATGAAAGAGAGTTTGGAGGATTTAACATTTATCAGGAATATCGAAAGTCTTGGCGGATCTCATGTTGTATTCCAGCAGTTTGTCAATGAATTGCCGGTCTACAATGCATTTACTTCAGTCCATATGGATAAAAATAACAGGATCAACAAAATCGATATATGCTACCATCCAGATTTGTTTGTAGAGTTGCCCCTGGAAAAAGGCATCTCACAGGAAGACGCGATCAGGATTGCCATTGATACTCTTAATGCACAAAAAAGAGTCGTTGGGGCGGTTTTTGGAGAACAGGTTATCTATCCAAAGCATAATAAATACTATGTGGCGTGGAAAGTGGCAGTACCTCTAATTGATCCCATTGAGGAATGGCATGTATTTCTTGACTGTAAAACAGGTAATATATTGGACATTCTGGACGCACTTCTTAAGGCCACAGGAAGGGGAAGAGTTTTCATACCAAATCCTGTAGTGGCTCTTAGAGATAGAAAACTTACTGCAGAATCCGAAATTCCAGGTAGAGCTTACACCGATGTTGTTCTAAATGATCTTGACAATTCTGGTTATCTGAGGGGTCCTTATGTGGATACATGCACAACTCCAAATAGAGCAAAAGAACCGGATTTGATTTTTAATTATTCAAGGTCTGATCCGGGATTCAAGGAAGTAATGGTATATTATCATATTGACGAGGCACAACGATACATACGGAGCCTTGGATTCACAAACTTGTGCAGTAAGACAATTAAAGTGAATGTCCATGGAGATTTCGTGGATAACTCATATTACAATCCTGATACCAGAGAATTAATTTTTGGTACATGGTATATTGATGATGCACAAGACGCTGATATAATTCTGCATGAATATTGCCATGTCATGCTGGATGAACAGGTACCGGGTTTTGGGCATAACTGGAATACCTGTCCGATCGCAGAAGGATTTGGTGATTTCTTCGCGGCGTGTTTTTTTACTGAAATAAATGGCGGTTTTAACCGGGAGTGCGTTGGGGACTGGAATGGAATCGGAAAAATAGGTGATTGCGTGAGCAGGGTGGACAGTAAAAAGCATTATCCAGAGGATTTCCTGGGATTGGATAGCTGTGACCGGGATGGGGAGATATGGTCTGCATCCCTGTGGGATATTTATCTACAAATGGGCGGAGCTTCTAAGGTCAAGACAAGGAGGCTTGCAGCAAGGAATAATTCCATCCGATTGATCATTGAAAGTAATTTTAACCTGAATATTAACTCAAGATTTGAGGATGCTGCTGATGCAATAATTATTGCGGATAAAAATATTTACGATGGTGCTTATGAGCATTTGATCAGGGAAGTTTTAGTGAAGCGGGGAATTCTATTGCCGCTGATAAAAGTGGAAATGAAAGCAGAGGCAGAGCCTTATGTGGTCCGGGTAGGAAGAAAAGTGATATTTTCGATCAATCTGATAAACGCGGGTGAGGTTGTATGGAAAAAAGCAAAAATCGTCATAAGTATTTATAAAGAAAAGAATCTCATTGTCAAAAAGCTGGTTAAAAGAATTAATAATATGCAGGTTGGGATGCCAAAATCCATAGAGAAAACATGGCGGATTGCGAAGAGGTCAAAAACCGGGGAGTATAGGTATACTGTGATCGCATATTACAGCCGGAAGAAAATAGGTTCGGTAGATGATAAATTCATGGTGATTAACTGAATCTGAAAAAATCTATGAAATAGGTGTCTATTGCATCGTGTGCAATAGAAACCCCAGACAACTTTATTAAAAACAACATTCTCATGAGAGATTCAGGCGATCCTTCGTCGTGCAAACCTTGGCGTCCTAGTCAATCCGTGTTGTTCTTCATATTCCCGCTAAAATAGCTGTCATATGATCCCATATCGAAATGCCCGTGTCCGCTAAGCGTGAACAGGATCGTCTTTTTCTCACCGCTCTTCTTACATTCAAGCGCTTTATCGATCGCACACTTAATAGCATGAGCAGATTCAGGAGCAGGAACTATTCCTTCAGTCCTGGCAAACTGGACAGCAGCATCGAACACTTCAGTCTGGTGGTAAGCGACTGCATCGATCACTTTATCAGCATACAGCTGGCTTACTATGGGTGAATCACCATGATAACGCAGTCCTCCGGCATGTATGGAAGGCGGGATATATTCATGACCCATGGTATACATTTTTAAAAGCGGGGTAAGGCCGGCAGTATCTCCAAAGTCATACCTGAACTCTCCTTTTGTCAGGCTCGGGCAGGCTGTGGGTTCTACGGCTATTACGTTGGTATCTTTTTTGCCTGAAAACTTATCCATAAGGAATGGGAAACTTGTTCCTGCAAAGTTGCTTCCTCCGCCCACACATCCGATTATATGATCCGGATATTCATCAACCATTGCAAGCTGTTGTTTTGCTTCCTGACCTATAATAGTCTGGTGAAGCATGACATGGTTAAGAACACTTCCCAGGGCATAATGCGTGTCATCATGGGTCGCTGCGTCCTCAACGGCCTCACTTATCGCAATACCAAGGCTTCCGGGTGAATCAGGGTGCTTACTCAAGATATTCCTTCCAGAATTTGTTTTCTCACTTGGCGAAGGAATTACATCTGCGCCCCATAAATGCATAAGAGATTTCCTGTAGGGTTTTTGCTGGTAGCTGATCTTAACCATATATACTGTGCATTTGAGGTCAAAATAATTGCATGCCAGGGAAAGCGCGCTTCCCCATTGGCCAGCTCCGGTTTCTGTAGCAAGCCTCTTCATCCCTTCTTTCATATTATAATATGCCTGGGGGATCGCAGTATTTGGTTTATGACTGCCTGCAGGGCTTACGCCTTCGTTTTTATAAAATATCTTTGCAGGTGTTTTAAGTGCTGCTTCTAAATGATGCGCCCTGTACAGGGGGGACGGACGCCATAACCTGTAAATCTCACGCACTTCTTCAGGTATGGATATGAACCTTTCAGGGCTCATTTCCTGTTTAATAAGTTCCATCGGGAAAATAGCTGAAAGTTCTTTAGGACCTACAGGCTCTTTCGTTCCCGGATTAAGGGGAGGGGAAAGAGGTGTAGGCATATCGGGAAGGATATTGTACCATTTTTTGGGTATATCGTTCTCATCTAGAAGTATTTTTGTTATTTTCATAGAGGATTCCTCGGCGGACATTATTTTCGCAGGGATATTTAAGGTTGGCGCAAAAAAATCACATGCACATGTTTTAATATCAATACAATTGTATTTGAGTTGGAGTTTTTATGACAGAATACCCGTTAAAAATATATGAAAAATTAGACCCTGAGCTTCTCAGGAATGTTGAAACTTCCAAAGAATTCGTTTTTGCTGATGGTGCTCTGCCAAAAAAATTCAAGTTACTTATTGCCCTGGCATTTGATGCGTCATATGGGGCAGCTAATGGCGTGAAATCACTGGCATTGCAGGCCATAGAAGCAGGTGCTACAAAAGAGGAGATCACTGAAGCATTAAGGGTAGCTTATTATATAAGTGGCGTCGGTTCTCTTTATACTGCGGCAGAGGCGCTTAATGATATTAAGATGAAAAATACTTCCTGATATTATCAGTATCCTTCCTCGTTATACCCCTTACCTTAAGTATCTCAGTAACCTCAGCCTCTCTTATTTTCTCGATCGACCCAAAATGTTTCAAAAGCGAACGCTTCTTCTTTTCCCCGATCCCTGGTATCCTGTCAAGCTGTGACTCACCGAGCTTCTTTCCCCGAAGTCTCCTGTGATATCCCAGCGCGAACCTGTGGGCTTCATCACGTATCCTTTGTACCAGCTTGAGGGCATGTGAATTATGAGAAAGTATGACAGGAGTTTCCCTTCCTGGAAGAAAGATATATTCAAATTCTTTTGCTAATGATGCTATATTTATATTCAATCCGATCCTTGAAATAGCATTCATGGTAACATTTAAATGGCCTTTTCCCCCATCAACCAGTATCAGGTCAGGCATTCTCTTTCCCTCATCTTTCCTTCGCGAGTATGCGCGTCCAATTACTTCTTCCATCATCGCATAATCATCGGCGCCTTCCACTGTCTTTATCTTGAAATGCCTGTAACCCTTCTTGTCAGGCAAACCATTCTTAAAAGTGACAAGAGAACCGGTCGCATCAGTACCGCTTATATTTGAGATGTCAAATGCTTCTATTATAGAAGGCAGGACCGGAAGTGAGAAAGCATCTTTCAGCTCAGCCAGAGCCTCATTTCCTGTATTATTCCCTGTGAGTTCGACCTGTTTAAGAAGCATTCCCGCATTTTCCATGGCAAGGCGCATCAATCCGTTCTCAAGCTTATTTGCAGGTCTTTTTATCCTTGAACTTTTTTCTGACAGCCAATTTGATATCGATCCATCCATCAATTCCGAAGGAATAACGATCTCTTCTGGAGGCTCAATATCATGGTAATATTGTTTTATGAAACTTGCCAGGATCTCTTTCTCATCAGACCCAGCTGTGTCAAGTGAAAAAGTCTCACGTCTTTTCAATACGCCTTCGCTTACATGGAATACCTGGACACTCGCAGCTGTTCCTTTTACGGCATAACCTATTATATCCTGTTCCTTCCTGCCCGGTAAATTCACCCGCTGCTTTTCGGAAAGCTCAAGCAGCGCATTGATCTGGTCACGGATGCGTGCAGCCTTTTCATATTCCTGCCGGTCTGACAGGCTGTTCATTTCATTTTTCAGGGATTGCAAAAGCTGACTGTGTTTTCCTTTCAGGAAAGTGGCAACCTTATTTATTATACCCAGGTATTCTTCCTTTGTCACATTTCCTGTACATGGTGCAGCGCATTGTTTTATATGATAGTTCAGACAGGATGGGCAGGGGAGCTTTTTTCTGCATCTCCTGATGCCAAGACCTGATGCCATTTTTATTACTTCCCTCACTGCTTTTGAACCCGGGTATGGTCCAAAATACTGCGCCCCATCTGCCTGGCGCCTCCTGGCAATACAAATTCTGGGAAATTCCTCCCTGGTGATCCGGATCAGGGGATAATTCTTATCATCCCTCATCCTTACATTATAGCGCGGCTTATGTTCCTTAATAAGATTTGATTCAAGAACAAGCGCCTCTACTTCATTTCCTGTAACGATATATTCCAGGTCAACCATATTTTTCATAAGGAGACGGTTCTTGGGTGATTCCTGTTCCCTGAAATACTGGCTCACCCTGTTCCTGAGCGAGTTTGCTTTTCCAACATAAATTACCGTGTCCTGGCTGTCTTTCATTATATAGACCCCAGGAGAAAGGGGGAGTTTCTTTATATCTTCAATTTTTTTGGTCATGGGTCGCATATATGAAAAAATATAAGCAATGAATCCATTCCAATAATCGCCAATCTATATATATAATCATCTACATAATATAACTAGCGGAGGTTTATTTTATGGAAGAAGAAGAAACAAAGCAGATAAAAAAAACAATAAATGACCTGAGCGTCAAAATGGATCAAAGAATTGAAGAACTAACCAGGTCAATTGAAAAGACACTTGGGGAGAATAAAGAATATGCTGAAGGAAAGATAAAAGAAAATCCTCTGGCTTACGTGGCAGGAGCATTCGTCGGTGGTTTCATGGTTGGTTATATCATGAGCAGGGGAAAAAACTAGTGCAGCAAAGTATAATATATTTTATTAGCGGTCTTTCAAAATCGATAATCCAGGGTTTTACCGAAGCACAATGTGGAATTGGCAATTCAATAGAAGATGGTTTAGAAAAATCCAGAAAAAAAATATTTATTATCGGGGTAGCGATCTCAATTGTTGCCACCGGGTTTTTTTTGATATTCTGGGGAATTGCATCCGCCATTGATTCTATGTTCGTTATGCGAGGACTTGGGTTTGTGCTGATAGGTTTACTTGGGGTACTGATCGGAGCGCTTGTATATAATAGATAACGTTAAGTCAAGTTAACTTTTATTCAACAGCACTCATCACTTTCACCCCGCCCCCATAATCATTTTTAACCTGTACGACCATTAACTCCCCATGAACTTCATCCATACAAGCGATTTGCACCTTGGTTATGCGCAATATGGACTTGAAGAGCGCTTCCGTGACTATGCCCGCGCATTCCAGTCAGTCATAAAATATGCTATTGATCACAAAGCTGAGTTCATACTGATATCAGGTGACCTTTTCCACAAGCGAAATATTAATGCGCCCACTTATTTTCAGGCATATAAAGTGCTGAAGGAACTTAAAGAAAAAAGTCCATATACGCAGGTTTATGCTATAGAAGGAAACCATGACCTTGCGTTTCACGCTGACAGGAATAGCTGGCTTGAGATATTGAATTCCCAGGGTCTTTTAAGACTTATCAGGATAAAAGAAGCAGGCGAACTAAAACTTATGGGGGATCATGTGGAACTTGATAATATTCGCATATTCGGAGTAAGATACATCGGCGCCAATACTACATCTTCGATCCTTCGCATATATGATGAAATCAAGAAAATAGAGTATGAACGTGGTAAAAAATTTACGATCCTGATGATGCATTTTGGCCTGGAAGGGCAGGTCAAGCAGTCTGAAGCTGGCGAGATCCCCTATAGTTCGCTCATGCCGTTAAAAGAAGTAGTGGATTACCTTGCGCTTGGCCATTATCATATGCAGTACGAGATGGGCGGCTGGATATTCAATCCGGGAAGCATTGAAATGATATCCATGAACGAATATGGGCTGCCCAAGGGTTTTTATCATGTAAAGGACAGCGGCGCAAAACTCATAACTCCGGTGACACGCAGCATCAGGAGAATTAAACTGGATATAAGCGGCATTGAAACGCCTGAAGCGCTTTATTTAAGTATTGGAAATATTCTGGAACGACAGCCAGCAACCCTTTCGGATAATAAACCTCTTGTTGAACTTTTGCTGTATGGGGAATTGATCTTTCCAAAATCAGATATCGATATAGACATGATCAAGAAAATGCTTGATGTGGAGTTTTTACCACTATCAAGTGAAGTGAAGATCGAGAAAAGCAATTCGCAGTATACAGTCAATGAAGGTGACATCAGGGGACTCTCACGAGAACAGATCGAACTTCGTGTTTTTTCTGAACGAGTAAAACTTAATGCAAGATACAGGGATGATGCGGATGCTATCGTTAATACCATGATCGAGGTCAAAAAGAAAGCGGCTGCAGGAATTGAAGAAGCTGAAATAAGAACTGATCTTCGATGGTGCTTTGAGAAACTCTGCTCCCCTGCACCTGGAACATTTGAAAACGGTGGAAAAAAGGAAGCAACGCAGCAAACATTGCTATCAAGCATGAAGGGGGATTTATGCTGATAAGATCGCTTGAACTGAAGAATATAAAGTCCTATTCCCATGAGATAATCGATTTTTTTGAGGGTATAAATGGGATATGTGGTGAGAACGGACACGGTAAAACGACTCTTCTTGAAGCCATAGGCTTTGTGCTCTTTGATTTCCTGCCATTCACTAATGCTGATTTCCTGCGCCATGGTGAAAAATCAGGCTATGTTACGGTGACTGTTGAAGGAAAAGATGAAATTGAATATATTATCACCAGGAAGATCGGAAGTGTCAGCGACTATTTCATAAGAACGCCGGTCGGTGATATCAAAGGAAAAACGGATGTCCAGGCATGGCTTGCAGGAAATCTTTTTCGAAGCGTCAGGTCTGAGGAAGAACTGCCATCGCTCTTTGAAAATGCTATCGGCGTACCGCAGGGAACATTCACGACCGCATTTCTTGAGGCTGCAAGGATCAGGAAAAGCATATTTGATAATATTTTAAAGGTAGAAGAATACAAGACTGCATTTGACAATTTACTTCCGGTAGTAAATGCTATAAAAAAGACGATCGAGGAAATGGAAAAAGAGATCATCCCCCTTACGACGCGTACAGAGAAATATCCTGAATTAAAAATTGAAAAAGAATCGTTGCAAACTGAGATAGATGGATTGAAAACAGAGATCCTTGAGGTAAACCAGAGGATTTCGATGCTCATCCTGAAAAAAAAAGATATGACAGAAAAAAAGGCGCAACTTGATGCTCTTAAAACTCAGATAGCAAATGAGCGGATACATCTTGCAGGTCTTTCAAAGCAGCTTGAAAAGGCGCGCTCTGACCTTGCTCAGGCAAGATCAGCACGTGATGTCATCAAAGAGAGTGAACCGGCTGAGAAGGAGTTCCATAAAGAGACAGAGAAGCTAAAAGAACTCAATACATCCAGGGCAAAACGAGATAAATTGAAAGATAAGTTTGGAAAGATCGAGCTAGAAATTAACCGCCTCAATGAAAAATTTGAGCGCAAAAAAAGGCTTTCCATTGAAAACGAGGAAATAGAGAAGCAAAAAACACTCCTTATTCCAAATATCGAAGATGCACACAAACTTGAGGATTCGATAAAGCTTCTTGAAAAAGAATTGAAAGATCCTATGACTGACCTTATTTCACGCATGTTAAATCTTCACGAAAAATCACAGCTTGTGGAGACCATGAAACAGGAGATCGAGAGGCAAAACCAGAAATTATCGATGCTTGTGCCATTAAAGAACAGGCAGGTCGAACTTGAGAAGAGGATCATGGAATTGAAAGATATCGAAATATCGTTAAATGACATGTCCCGGGAAATATCAGCTTTAAGGGAAAAGGAAGTTCTTGGCGGAAAACTGCGCGGTGAGATCGCGCTACTGGAATCACGAAAAAATGAACTTTCTACTTCCGTCGAAAAGCAAAGATCCCTTTCTGACGAGATAAAAAAATTGTCAACCCTGATTGAGGCGCTCACTGCTATTAATTTTCAAATAAGGACGGCGTGTGAAAAAGAAAAGCGTGCAAAAATCATCAATGAAGAGGTAACAAAGCTTGAAAATGAGATTGTATCTCTTATTCCATTGGTTGATAAGCAGATCGCTCTTGAACAGGCACATCAGGAGCTAAACAGTAAGCATGCTGTTATAAAATCATCAATTACGCAGACAAAGAAAAATATGAAACTGGCAGGAACTCAGGGGATCTGTCCTGTATTGAACGGCGTAAAATGCTCCACAGTAAGTGATTTTAATACCTATTTCAATGATGAGATCGATCAGAAGAACCGGGAATTGGATGAATTAGAAACAAGTTTGAAAAACAACAACAATGAACTTGCCCAACTCGATGATCCACAAAAAAAGATGCAGGAAAAAAGTGTGCTTATTACCTCAAGAAAGAAAGATCTTGAATTATATAAAGGATTAGAAAAAGAGCTTAAGACAATTCAAGAAAAACTGGATACTCTCTCTTCATTATATCCCGGGATATTAACAGGGACAGACGAGGAACTCAAAGAGATATCACAAAACCTGCGCTCCAGGAAAAAGGAATTTGATGACCTCACAAGAGCCGTCACTGAATTTCAAAATATTACTGCATTGGCGGGATCAAAAAACAAAGATCTTGAAGGATTACCTGATATTCCTGCAGCACTTATTATATTACAGGAAAAACTAACTGCAATTAATGAAAAATTCAATCTTGGTGTTAAGGTTGAACCCGATTCTATAAATGATTATCTTAAAACTGTTGTTTCACAGTTCAAATCCAGCGAAAAAGACCTGAAAGATCTTAAAAATCCAATGCAGCAGATCGCTATAATTGAAAACCTTATCACTTCAAAGAGGGCAGATATAGACTCGCATAAAGATCTGCCGCAATTGATCGACGGTTGTTTGAACCGACTTGATGAACTCAATCAAAGGTTCCATTTGAAAGATTCATTAAAAGGCGAAAAGGGAGAGATCGAACTTGTTGATAATCTGATCGAAGAAAAGAAGCGAGAATTAAAATCCCTTGCATCCCCGGATAAGCAATTTGAGGTATTGGATGTAAATATTAAGAAAAACCTACTTGAGCTAAAAACACTTGAGAAAGTGCCAGAACTTCTGGATTCAAGCAAGAAAGAACAGTATACATTAAATCAAGATCTCTTAAGATTCGAAGGGCTGGATGAAAACATTTTATCGCTTGAAGAAACCATAATCAGGCTTGAACCACTCCACAATAAATATCTGCAAGCTCTTCCGATGGCATCTAAATTTGATGAATATGCACGTGAAACACTGGAATTTGAAAATACCATCGCTGCAACTGGAGCATCTCTAAAAGAATTGAATACTGATCGTGAGGTGCTTTCAAGAGAATTTAATGAATCTGATCTTGACGAAACTACCACCAAACTTGACGAACTTGGAAAATCCACAAGCAGCATGACTGAAGCCGTCAAACAGAAGACCAGAAACCTTCAAAAAATAACAAAAGAACTTTCCCAGATGGAATCAATTCTCCTTAAGATCAAAGAAAATAAGAGAAATCTTGAAAAAGAAAAAGATTTTCTCTCGTTCTCGAATTTTATCCGCGATACCATCAAATCCTCTTCTGAGTTCGTGATAAATGAATTCATCGGGGAAATAAGCAGCGAAGCCAACAATATTTATTGCGAGATAATGAATGATCACAGCGCATCGCTTAAATGGACAAATGATTATGACATCAGGATAGAATCAGGCGGTGAAGTTTGCGCTTTCAGACAATTAAGCGGAGGAGAACGCATGAGTGCTGCGCTTTCTGTTCGGCTTTCTCTCTTAAAATCCATTTCTAATTGCGATTTCGTTTTCCTTGATGAGCCCACGCAGAATATGGATGAGATCCGACGGGAGAACCTTTCAGAGCAGATAACTAAGATCAGAGGTTTCAAACAGGTTTTTGTGATTTCCCATGATGATACATTCAACGAGAAATATTCACATGTGATAAAAGTTAAGAAGATCAACGGGGAAAGCAGGGTAGAATCGTGCTTAACTTAAAAAACATCTCACTTCAATTCGATGAGAAGCTTTCTGCGATAAGATCTTATGATGTTGAGCGCTCGGAACTGACCCATGAATACAGGGAACAGCTTGATAAAATGAAAATACTCGATCCAGCCCGGAATGAAAAACTTCCACCCTATAGCGGTGCAAAATTCCTCGAACCTGGAAAGCTCATCCACACATTCCCTTTTAACTGGAAAAACCGCCTGGAATCAATGAAGTGGGTTGATTCAGTCCTGTCAGGCATCCCTGTAGGAGCAGTTGATGGAAGCCAGATATATTCTGACAAGAATTATGAGATACCGCTTGCGGTCATTCAAATATCCAGAATATTTAACAGGCATACAAGTGACCGGGATTACAGCCAGGATACAGACGTTATTATAATAACGCCGGATGAATTTGAGGCAGCAAGCGTGTATGCTTTTGGCACCGAATATATTGATGCGTGCCGTTTTTCGATGGAATGCGAAGGAAGCATCCGTTTAATGAACGAACATAAAAGTATTTTCGTAATGCTTGATGGCGCCCTGATACTGTCACATATAAATGTTCTTAACAAGAACATCCGGGAGATATATATAAAGGCGATCACAAAACTTCTTGAGTCCAGTGAAAAAACCCGAAATCCCGTGATCGGTTTCATTGATACGACCATGCCCAGGGACATTACATTGATGATGCATTTTCTTTTTGGACTGAAAAAAAGTAAATTATCAGACACACATCTTTTTTCAAATATGCTATGGGGTGAGCGTACAGCGGCATTCCTCTGCGACCGTGATGACAGGCGCGGCGATGAAGCAAGATCGGTTCTTGACAATTACGGCAGATTCAATAACGAGATAGCATTTTGTTACATGATGCTGAGTAATGGTCTTCCCGCACGCGTTGAATTTCCCGCATGGGTTCACAGGGAAGGATCGCTTGACAAAATTGCAGATATAATAAGGGCACAGTGTGTCATTCGCGGTAATTATCCTGATATATTGATGCGGGCGCATGATGTCGCCGTGATCAGGACGAATGAACATGGACTTTTTTACGGTATGCTTGAGAATTTCTGCAGGATCAATGGAATAAAAATTAATAAGAGCTCCAAGGATTTCCATAAAAGGATACATTGAGAATATTATATAATCGTCTTTAACTATTCATTATGATGATACTAATTATTATTAAAAATTTTATATATAGGTGGATTTATATAGGGGTAATTCGTATAAATACTAACATAATTATCAGGAGTGATATATGATATTATGAAAAAACGAACATGAAATTAGGGTGAGTATTAATTAATATTATATTTTTTATAATATTAATTGTATCGATTCAAGAATACAGAAAAGTTAATGGAGTGAAAATGTCTTTAAAATCAAACTCAGGGCAAAATGCACCTGATAATAAGAAAATACACATCAATACAATAAAATTCTTAGGAATTTTACTTGTAGGTACGTTTCTAATCGCAACTGTTTTATCAAATATTAGTTTTGGAGCAGGAAATAATGCTGCAAATGCTAATACAATTACGAATGCAAATCCAAATCAGATAAATCATCAAAACCCCATGCCTATGAGGAGTACTACTCAAGCCATGAGGAAGGCTGGAGCTAAGAATCTCCAACAAACAGCAGCTGCTGCCGGTGTAACGGTCAGCGCACCAATGCTCATGCCTGGACCAAGCGGATTGTTAGTTCCTGATTATTTCGGAATGACACCCAACTTCGCACTCAGCCCATTGCCGCCTGATGTCATAATTACGGGTGACGGTACAGGTGCCACAGGATTAGCAACAGTACAGGCTGGGGTGGTTACAGCAGTAAAGGTGACAAATGGCGGCTCAGGTTACACATCTGCCAATGTAGCAATCACCGGTATGGATGGTTTGGGCGCTATAGCTTTAGCTACCATAACAGGCCCCGTAACAGCTCTCACACTTACTAATGGAGGAAATGGTTATACTTCGACCCCATTAGTTACAATTGCATCCCCATCGGCAGGAATAACAGCTACTGCTACAGCAAACGTAGCTTATGATATCGTTTCAGCGATAGCAGTTACTGCCTCGGGTAATGGTTATACTGCTCCCATTGTCACGATAACACCAACGACTGGAACGCAAGCTACAGCTACAGCAACTGGTGTTGTTGATGCAATACCAGTTACAAACGGCGGTTCTGGTTACACTTCCACTCCTACAGTTACCATAATTGGTGGTGGAGCAACAACAGACGCCACGGCTACAGCTTTAGTAGACACTACGGCCGGTATAGTTACTAGCATAACTGTTGACACGCCTGGCGCAGGATATACTTCTGCCCCAACAGTCACCATAACTGGTGGTGGGGCTACAACTGACGCCATTGCTACGGCAACATTAACTATTACAGGCATAACAATCACCAACAGTGGTTCAGGTTATTCTTCTGTTCCTCTGGTCAACATAGCCGATGGCATTGGCACAGGAACTGGGGCAACAGCTGCAGCAACCGTATCAGGCGCTGTTACTGGATTATTTATCACTAACTCAGGCAGCGGTTATACTTCTGCCCCTGGAGTAACAATTGAATCACCAGCTTCTGGAATTCAAGCAACTGCAACAGCAACCATAACTGGTCCAATCACAGCTATAACAGTTACAAATGGCGGTAGTGGTTACGGCGGCATCCGAAAATTCGTTGATTCGCTGCCAGATCTGACAGCTGCTGGCGCAAATAATCTCGGCAACTATCTCCCCGTCGCCATCCCTGATATAACAACATATCCAAACACAGATTATTATGAGATAGAACTGAATGATTATACGCAGAAACTGCATTCCGACCTTGCCCCAACAAAACTGCGAGGTTACAAGCAGACCAATGCCCCAAATCCGGCTGATAATGTGTTCAAATATCTCGGGCCAGTAATTGTCGCCCAGAAAGACAGGCCGGTACGAATCAAGTTCACAAACAAACTTCTGCCTGATGCAGGTGGCAATCTCTTCCTGCCAGTAGATCCCACAGTCATGGGAGCAGGCATGTATAACATAAACTGGGACCCAGTAACGAAACTATCCCTTGGGACAAACCCAAACCTGATAGGGAACTTCGCCCAGAACCGCGCAACTCTTCACCTTCATGGCGGCGATACACCCTGGATTAGTGACGGAACGCAGCATCAGTGGATCACACCTGCAGGTGATTCAACAACTTATCCCAAAGGCGTCAGTGTAGCGTATGTCCCTGACATGTGGTTCAATTCAACAGGCGCAACAGTCTCTGCGGGAACCCCGGGAGCATCGAATAATCCAGGCGCAGGATCACAGACATTCTACTATACCAATGGGCAAAGCGCCCGTTTGATGTTCTATCATGACCACGCTTATGGCATTACACGCCTGAATGTTTACGCCGGAGAAGCCGCGGGTTACCTTGAACAGGACCCCGTAGAACAAGCCCTGGTAACAGCTGGAACAATACCCAGTGCTGAAATTCCCCTGATCATACAGGATAAGACGTTCGTACCAGGCCCCAACCAGCTGGCAGCACAGGACCCCACATGGGATTCGATCAACTATGGCGGTTTCAGTAATCTCTGGTTACCACATGTTTACATGCCAAACCAGAATCCAGAATCCACGGTTGGCGCAAACCCAATGGGAAGATGGGACTATGGCCCATGGTTCTGGCCTGTGTTCCCTGTTGTAAATGGCCAGTTGCCAAATCCGTACTATGATCCAGTCAATGCGCCATGGGAGCCATCGGTTATCCCCGGTATCCCGAATCCATCTATAGTACCAGAAGCGTTCGCAGACACTCCTTTAGTCAATGGGGTCGCCTATCCGAACATAACTGTGGAACCAAAGGCTTATCGCCTGCGTATATTGAATGCAGCTAATGACAGGTTCTTCAACCTGCAATTGTACCAGGCTAAATCCAGTAACCCAATGTGGGTAGATGGTAATTTGTCTGATGAGAATGCCGGTGATATCAATATGGTTCCTTTTAATTCGAACCAGAACATGCTCACTCCATTCCCGGATTGGTGGTACACACCTGGACTTCAGTTTGTGTTTGATGACCGCGCTGGTGGTGTCCCGGATCCAACATATAGAGGACCGGCTATGATCCAGATCGGAACTGAGGGTGGATTCCTGCCTGCACCTGCCGTTATCAGGAACCAGCCCATCAACTTTGTTTACAATCGCAGAGATATCGTTGTCCTGAACGTACTTGAAAAAGCATTATTCCTGGGACCAGCAGAGAGAGCGGACGTAATTGTCGATTTCTCAAAATTCGCTGGAAAAACGCTTATTCTCTACAATGATGCTTCAGCGCCTGTTCCGGCAAACGACCCAAGAAATGACTACTATACGGGTGATATGGATCAGACTGACTCAGGTGGAGCACCAACGACCCTGCCAGGCTATGGCCCAAATACCCGTACTATTATGCAGATCAAGGTCTCAGGATCCGGAGGAACCGCGCCAGTCGATGATGTAAATGCGACTCTTCTGGCAGCACTGAAAGCAGCATTGCCTGTAGCCTACAGTCAGACTCAGGGCAAGCCTCTTGTGCCACAGGCTGAATACAACGCTACCTTCGGTGCGAACTATCCAGTAGATGCGTATGCAAGGATCCAGTCTACGAACATGACCTTCCAGAATGGAGGGCTTGCAAATCTAAAAATGACGAATGGAGGAGCTGGATATACGGTTTCGCCAATTGTGACTTTCAATGGAGGAGGAGGCACAGGTGCTGCAGGGACAGCAACATTGGCAGCAGGAGCAGGGACTGTTGCAGGTCTTAACCTTTTAACTGGAGGGTCTGGTTATACAACTACGCCAACTGTTTCATTATCTGGCGGAGGAGGCACAGGTGCTGCAGGGACAGCAACATTGGCAGCAGGGGCAGGGACTGTTGCAAGTCTTAACCTCTTGAACGGAGGTTCTAACTACAACACTGCTCCCACTGTCACTCTCTCGGCTCCGGCAACAGGAACAACAGCAACTGCAACAGCGACATTAGCGCCCAGATCAGTTCTCAGCGTCACCATTACTAATGGAGGGTCTGGATACACAACTCCTCCACAAGTAATATTTAATGGAGGTGGAGGGTCTGGTGCAATTGCTGTAGCTACAATACAAACAAATGGTCAGCGCCGCGTAACAGCCATTACTGTTACCAATGGTGGAACCGGTTATACATCAGTTCCTACTGTAACCTTTTCAGGAGGGGGCGGAACTGGTGCTGCGGCTACTGCAGTTCTGACACGCGTTGCTGTTGCCGGCCTGACACTTACTAATCCAGGCTCAGGCTATACCATTGCTCCAACAGTCACCATTTCAGGGGGCGGCGGAACAGGCGCAACAGCTAATTCAGTTCTGAAAGCAGTATCTGTTGCCAGCCTGACACTTACTAATCCAGGTTCAGGCTATAACTCTGCTCCCACAGTCACCATTTCAGGTGGTGGAGGAACAGGCGCAACAGCTAATTCAGTTCTGACAACAAGACCTGTGGTTAGTTTCACCCTTACGAATGCCGGATACGGCTATACCTCTGCTCCCACAGTCACCATTTCAGGTGGTGGGGGATCAGGCGCATCTGCAACAGTAGATATGGCAAGTATAACCATGAATTTGCAGCCAAAAGCAATACAGGAGTTGTTCGACCCTGAATATGGACGTATGAATTCACTGCTGGGAGTCGAGATCCCGATGACGTCTGCATTGGTACAGACGACCATACCCTATGCTGACATCAATCCGCCCACAGAGTTATTCAATAACTCGGTTGCAGCGGTCGCAATAGGAACACTGGAAGATGGAACCCAGATATGGAAGATCACCCATAACGGAGTTGACACCCATGCAATTCACTGGCATATGTTCAATGTGCAGGTGATAAACCGTGTCGGCTGGGACGGAGCTATCAGGGCACCGGATGCTAATGAACTGGGCTGGAAGGATACAGTTCGAATGAACCCACTGGAAGATATTATCGTGGCCATGCGCCCGATCATACCGGTTGTTCCATTTGAACTACCCAATAGCATTCGGCCAATGGATGTAACGGCAGCGACCGGAACGACCGCTCAATTCGGAGCGATCAACGGACCGGGGATGCAGGCTATGGATCCATATGGTTTCCCGGCACCTGTCACGAACTCGATGGTCAACTTTGGCTGGGAATATGTCTGGCATTGCCATCTGCTCGGTCATGAAGAGAATATCATGATGCGATCAATGATTGTTGCACTCACACCAAGAGACCCGATCATTGGAACGGCTACCAGGACTGGACCCAATAATAACCAGGTTATAACCCTGACGTGGACGGATAATTCCACAAATGAAATAAGCTGGATTATCCAGAGTGCTCCATCGGCCAGTGGCCCCTGGACAAATTATCAAACGGTGTTATCATCTACTGGACCGACTAAAGGTACAGTATCATACACCACACCCAGCCTGCCAAGAAGAACGACCTTCTACTTCAGAGTAATAGCCAACAATGTAGTAGGTTACACACAGACATACGCGCCTCCAGCGGTCGGATATCCAACAATAACTAAGGTATCTGGGCCTTCTGCGGCATCAAATGTTGTTGTGACAAACTAGTGAAACAAGACTTTATTCGGGGATAATCTCCCCGAATTCTTTTTTTCTTAAAATTATCTTATTGCATAACCTCTATTATTAAGTTGAAATACATCCAATAGGTGAACAAGTGACCTTATGGAAAAAAAATTAGATGTCTTAGGAGATATAATTCGCGTTGACGACGCCAATACATATATCGCCAAAATCCCGCCAGACTCCAAAAAAGAGCGCATTGGCAGATTCATAAAAATATCAATAGATGACGGTTTTATCGTGGGTGTGATAAAAAACATCACCAACTCAATTCGTGAAGACCTCATTCCATATATCGATCCTGATATGGCGCCCAAGTATGCTCCTTTTAATGAGGATTTCAGGAATAGCTATTATATTCTTCATGGACTTGGAACGATCTGTGGCGGGATCGTTAAATATGATGTTGATTCACCACCTGATGTCAGGGATAAGATTGAGATTCTTGGTAGGGAGGAACTCAGGTCATTTCATACCCAGGATGGAAAGCCATGTATCGCATATTTTAATACGAACCGCGAACTTCCTGTAAATGTTTTTATTTCTATGATCGACCAGGTCGAGGTGGAATATCCTGAATGTGGGGCGATGCTAAAGCTTGTTCGAAAATATGTCCGCAGAAGTTTACATTAGACTTCTTTCTATGCTTCCATAATAATAGAGAATTCAACGATAGTTTTTTTATCTATGAACGTACTTATTATGATAATAATAATACGTTTCAGATTAGGATATTGAAGAGAGTAACGCATGTATAAAAGGTTTCAAAAAAATGATAGTGCAGTTTCTCCGATCATAGGGGCAATACTTATGCTCGCCATCGGAGTGACCCTGCTTACTACCTTTCAAATAAATTTTATTCCTGTCTGGAACACCCAGGAGGAACTTGACCATATCCAAAAAATGTCAAATGATTTCAGGGAATTAAAATCCGGTATTGATAGCACAGTTCTGAGTGGAACTACGACATCTTTGCCAGTCAATATGGGCTTTAAATACTCTACAAAATTTCTGGTCGTTAACCCGAAAGAAAGCGCTTTTGCATCCCTGGAGATAAATGAAAATACGTGGGCAGAAGTCCGATATAATGAAATGTTCCCTGAAGGAATGACGGATGAAACAAGCATCAAAAATTTAACCACGAGCACTATCACCTATGGACTCATGGGGACAAAGTTATACAATTCTTTCATTTACGAACATGGATTGATACGACGGAATGGATCAAATTACACCACAAGTTCCCAGGCGGCTATTGCTAACGGGAATATCTACCTTCTAAGCGTAAAGCCGCTTGGTCATGAAAAAACGAACGGGATAGAGATGCGAACCGTGAATATCTATCCAACGTCACAACAGAAGAATTCTGTACTCGGAAAGAATGTTTGGCTTATATTGCACACAAAGCCAGAATATGTCAACTGGTGGAATGATACCATTTTAAGAGAAGGAGGCGATGTGAAATTAGTTAATGATAGTACAGGAATAGTTATCGCTTTTATTAACACTTCGGTCATCAAGATGGGGGAAGAGTATATCTCAATATCATCAGGGTCTTCTCCGCAACATGCACCTCCTTACAGGATAGTTAAGATCACACCCGATAATACCTATCTGCCTGTGGATGGTTTTACAACTCTTGTAGCTGAAGTTCAGGATAGGTACAACAACCCTGTGCCAAATGTGATCGTGAGTTTTACCAAGAACTATTCCAGAAAACCGGCAAATGCTAATGTAACCGCACAATTACTTCAGGATTCTGCTATGACCGGAACAGATGGAAGAGCAAGCGTAGTTCTAAAGACTGGTGAAGCAGGATTTTATTATATTGATGCGAGTATTGGAGCGATCTCCCCCAAAAATATTACCACATTCGCATTTCCATCATCGTCGCAGGGATATTCACTTGCACTTTCTTATTCAGGATCTGGACCGAATTATACTATCAATGCTACTTTAAAAGATGGACTTGGAACTCAGGTAAACGACAAGATCATATATTTTGATACCAGCGATGGAAATTTATCTAATTACAGTAACACAACTGTTTCAGGGGTCGCAAGTACAGAACTTAATTCTTCAAGAAACGCTTCAGGACTTACCATAACAGGGATCAAAGCCGACTTCATTACAAATAGTACTGCTTCGATCATATGGGATGCGGTAAATAATATCACTATCACAGCAAAAACCGGGAATATTTTTAATTATAATGTTACATCGACTAAAGTGAACAGTTCTGGCTGCGTGAATTATGGCAAATATCCTGGATCTTATATCTCTACTTCTTGTTCTAATATTGTCAATTCATCCCACAATGTTTCTTTGACCGGTCTTTCACCAGGAACAGCATATTATTTCATAATAAACAGCAGCCGTCCGGGTGAAAATAGCATAAATAGTACAGAATATATGTTCGTTACAATACCTGATGAAGTGCCAATTCAAGATCTAACACCTCCATCAAGTGTTACCAATCTTACAAATGCAACATATATGCCATTGTATATCAACTGGACATGGACTGACCCTGACAATCCTGAATTTAACCGTGTAGAAGTATATATCGATGGGTATTTCAATGACACTGTTGAAAAAGGCATTCAGTCTTTCAATTCCAGCTACTTTAAACCTAATTCATCCCATACGATCAGCACCCGCACAGTGAAACTCTCAGGCAATGCGAGTACAATATGGATAAACCATACAGCATCTACATCTTCCCTGTTTACGTATGTCTTTGATTTCCTGACCCCGGCCTATGGAACTGTCACGAACAGGGATAATGCCAAAAATGCAAGCGATGGTAATGCATCGGCCAATTTTAGTAAAACGGCTTACCAGAAGAAAATAATAATTAACCCTGCCAAGCAAATCAACATTGGAACGCAGTCGGGTTCATACATACCATCAACTCTCAATGAAAGTGATGGGGCGATCGATATCACTATCCCTACTGTGTCTTGAATAATTGGAATTGGAGTCATGAAAAAGGAACTGAAATGAAGTTTATGGAACAAAAAAGTGTGAAAAACAGATCATATTTTTTCTTGTTAGCTTTGCTTATTTTACTATTGTTTACCAGTGCTAGCGCGGTAAGCGCGGCAACTGTTACTTATAGGTGGACTCCAAGCAGCGGTGTGTCTGTGGCGACCGGTCTAAGCACAGACTGGGGAAGTTGCGATGTAAGGCCATCATCATTTGTCACAACAATACTTTCAACTGCAAATTCAGCGGGATGCGATTCAGACAGACATGGATCAGCTGCACTTGATCCTGCAACAGACATGTTCTATAATACTGCTTATACCCAGAATACAAATGTTCAGGGTAACTGGTACTTTGGACGTTTAAGAGATAGTTCTGGGGGGGGAGGGACTTTTATATTCAAGCTTATTTATGTTTATCCAAATGGAACAATAGCGGTTCTACCAGGATCAGCCAGCCAGTCTGTCACATCAGGACAAAGCGCAAATTTCAATGTCTCATTGTCAGGAATAAGCGGCACAGTCCCTGCAGGTGCAAAACTTGGACTGAGATTATCAAAATCAGGATCAAGTGGAAGTTTAAGAGCCTATGTGGGGGATACTGCAGCCTTAGGAAACATACCGTCTGGTTATTTCTCGGTAACAGAAACTCCTGCTGTCTCTGCTCCTATAATTTACATCCCACCTTCCCCAACCAGTTTATCAAGTACTTCAGGAAATTTCTGGATAAACTATACCTGGAGTGCAGGCAGTGGCAACGTAACTAACAGCTATAACGTGAGCGTGAACGGTATATGGACAAACAGCAGTTCGAACTCATTTAAAAACACAAGCGTAGGGCCGCACGGCTGGAGCAACATCACGATCTATGCGTTTAACAGTACAGGCACACTTAGCGCTACCCCACTTTCCCGGAATACGCAGGTAGCCAACAATCCTGTATCCATAGGGAATGTGTCCGGCAGTTACACGATAGCCGCAGGGAACACCTTATCGATATATCCCAATTCAAGTGATCAGGATGGCGATACACCTGTGTTTAACAGGAATTTCACAAATGGTACGTTTTACACGAATAATGGTACTTTGATCTGGACGACTGCTAGCAGCGATACAGGCATCCATTCCTGGCAGATAAATGTGACAGACGGATATGGGTCAGTATCACAGACAAATTTCACCGTAAATGTAACGCCCAGGTATTCTTTGAATATCACCTATAATTTCACCGAAACGATCCCAAACTCATTATGGCAGAGCATAAGTATAAAGGATAATTCTTCAGGAGACACTCTTACCAATGTCAGCATACTCAATGCCACAAGCGACATATGGGAATCGATCCTCACCACTCCATTTGTCGGGGGAGCTTCACCCATCGAGCATGTGAATGTGATAAAGGGGGCAAGCGGAAATGCCAGCAGTTATGATACCGGGGGCGGAATGATAAAGATCAGGTACAATTGGACCAACTCTACAGTGTATAATAATCTGGGAATTGATCTGATAGATGTGACTGTATCCTATATTAAAACTATTTACCTTCTTGACACTACTTCCGTTACTATTGATGTTCCGGAATCTAATAGTTCAGTGCTTCAGTTAAAATATAATGTATCTGGAGATAATTTTACAACCCAGGTGATGAATACTTCATCAGGATGGGAAAACGTCACAATTCTTAATAATACATTTATGCCTTACAGAAATATTACTCTGAATTCAAACTGGCTTATTCCCAACGGGACGGTCTTGGGTAATACTTCTGCAATAAATAGATATGATGTATTTATTCGCTATCTTGGTATAAATCAAAGTGTGAACGGTACGATAAATCTTGATTACCAGAGGGTGTATTCCTCATGAGATATCTTAGAATGCTTTTTGAAAAAATTATGAACCAGGGTCTTGAATAACCATCTAAATATCTGCTAAGACACCTTTTTTTCCCTTTTTCTTTATATCCCGTATCAGTTTTTGATTCTGATGCAGGAATTTAGTGGCATCCGCTTCGATACTTTTCTTATCGATCTTCTTGCCAAGCCCTACACCCGGACAATCAACTACTGGTTTTAATTTCATCATGGGTTCATCGGAGTATGAGACCTCAACGATATTGAATGGTAGCAAACGGCAAACTAACGGCTCATTACCGCGGATCGTGCATTCAAGTTTCTCACCATTGAAAAAGCATTTTCCTTCCTTTCCTTTTATTTTAAAAACATTGACAGTTTCATCAAGCTCAAGGAAATCATCAGGAGAGTATCCCAGGTTCTTTATCCTTTTTATATCTTCGATCGTAAGGTGGATACCTTCATAACAGCATTTTGCGCCGCATTTTTTATATTCACATTTCCACGTATCGATATTTTCAAGGATCTTGATCATAATTCCTAAATTGGAATTCATATAATTTAAGTATACGCATATCTAAGTAAAATTGCAGTAATTACAGGATTAAAGAGCATGGTCTTTCAAACAAAATGTTTAAGAAGTTGACTGCCAGCATTATTTCATGAATATCTTGCGATAAATTAATACTATTATAGTTCAATTATAAATGATAATGGTTCTGGAAGCTATTTTTGATGCCGGAATAACTGCATTGATCGAGAAGATAGTTTATGTAATAATTATCATTCTTACAGCCTCTGCCATCGCCAAGTTAATAACCATGATTATCTCAAGGTTCGGGAAAAGATCTGATGTCCCGGAAAATGTTACCAGAGTGGTAAATAAAATAATTACATATTTTATTGGTTTTATAGGTCTGGTTTTGATCCTTGATGTTTTCAAACTTAACATAAATACCTTTTTGGCAAGTTTTGGTATCGTTGGCTTGATAATCGGTTTGAGTTCTCAAACAATAATTTCAAATTTTATCGCAGGAATTATAATTATTATTGAAAAACCATCAGCCTCTATAATTTACTGATGCAACATTTCCAGAATGTTCATTATTAAGGATGAAATAAGGATAAAAGTTAAAACCTATTGAAGTAATTATGATGCTCGATCTAATTAATAATGGACTCCTGGATAACAATTGAAATATCGATCATCTCGATATTGATCGTGCTCTCTGCCTTTTTTTCGGGTTCAGAGACTGCACTTATATCTGTAAATAAAATAAGGATCAGGCACCTTGCTGATACAGGGAACAAAAAAGCATCAACACTTGTTGGACTCCTTGAAAACCCTGAACAATTCCTCACTGCCATCCTTATTGGCAATAACATAGTCAATATAGGAGCTTCTGTGCTGGCAGCAGACGCAGCACTTACTACTTTTGGAGATAATGGTATCGCAATAGCCACAGCATTGATGACACTTTTTATCCTGATTTTTGGAGAAGTTTTTCCTAAAACACTTGCTTCAAGACATTCAGAATCAATATCCCTGTATGTAGCTGGTCCCATAAGAGCAGTGATATATATTTTAAATCCCCTTGTCTGGATCTTAACAGAATTAATAAATTTCATGATAGTGGTACTTGGGGGTAAAGAACGGGTGAAAAATCCCTTCGTTACTGAAGAAAAGATCAAAATGATGCTAAGAGTTGGAGAAAAGGAAGGGACCATCGAAAAACACGAAAGAGAGATAATCCACAACGTCTTTGAATTATCAGATACAAAAGCAAGTGAAGTGATGACACCCCTTGAGAATTTAGTATTCATTGAGGAATCTAATACCATTGATAATGCACTTGTTTTAATAAATGAATCAGGTCATACTCGAATACCTGTTTATAAACAGACTTTTGACAATATTATAGGGATGATATATGCAAAAGATTTCCTGAAGTTCAAAGATCATGAGCTTAACAGGATACAAATACATCAGGTCTTGCGCCCGATCCTGATCGTGAAATCCAGGCGAAAGATATATCCTATACTTAAAGAACTCCAGCAAAAGAAAATGAATATTTCGGTGGTAGTAGACGATAACCAGAAAGTTGTAGGAATGATATCCATTGAAGATATCCTTGAGGAACTGGTCGGTGAGATCTTCGATGAATATGATATTGAAACGGATGATCAGAACCAGAACAAGTAATTATCAGGAGACTGCCGGAAAAGTCCATAACTTTTTTACTGATACATTTTACATTTTGCTAACATTTAAATACATAAATTATCTAAATATACTATACTATGGGAACCATAACCATCAATGTTAATGATGACGTTGAAAAACAGTTCAGGGCAATTGCAAGGGAATTCTATCCTGATAAGAAAGGCTATCTTGGAAAAGCGGTAACTAGCGCCATGCAGAAATGGATCAATGAAGTTTCACAGAATAAAATTTCCCAGAGAGAATTGGAGCTTCTTGAAAAAGGATTCAAAATGGGAAAAATAAAATTCAATTCTCGAGAAGAACTCTATGAAAGATGAACTGTATTTAATAGATACAAATATTCTGGTGTATTCCTTTGACGCCAGCGAGCCTGATAAACAGATGATATGTGCGTCATTGATCAAGAAATGCTGGATGAGGGAGGTTTCCTATGCGATCTCTCTTCAAAATCTTTCTGAGTTTTATGTCACTGTTACAAGAAAAATTGAGTCTCCTTTACCTGCTGAAATTGCAAAAAAAATCATTTCAGATATTATAAATTTTAATTCCTGGAAGGTCATAAAATTTGATGATAAAACGATAATGACTGGAATTAATATCTGCATGAAATACAATATTCACTATTGGGATGCATTGCTTTGCGCAACCATGAAACATAACGGCATCACCAATATAATTACCGAAAATATAAAAGACTTTGTTAAAGTTCCATGGATCGAAGTAGTAAATCCGATGCCGTTTTGATTAAAAAAAAGAAACAGATCCAGAGCAACCAATTTTTATATAATATAATAACTATTAACTTTTATGGAAAAGTTTAAAAATGACGGATTGAAATTTGACTTTTTTGGGGAGGAATACATTTTTGAAAGGATTGATCCGTTCGCAGTCAGGATCAGCTGCGAAAAGTCGCAAGGCATTGCAAGCTTTTCCGGGAAATTGTTCGTTGATACGGAAAAAGAATTTTATGGAAAACCATATTTAATAAAATTCAAGGAAAACCTGTATCTTCCCCCCAACTCATTGTTAAAATTATTCCTGAAACTTCCCCTTGTTACAAAACTCATGCTAAAAAACGACAAAAAATCGATGGAAATTGACAGGCATGGTGATAATGACAGAATGGCATGGCATGGCGAGGTCCATCGAGGAAATCTTTGCATATATGTGGAAGCAGAGTTTGAACTTGATAAAATTTTCAATACTAAAGATGCTCTTGTACCTTTGAGGATCGTCAACAAAAGCGATGTTACAAGGGAAATATCAAAGATCGTTATAGAACCTGAGCACCTCTCACTTGTAGAAGGAAAGAACGGGTTCTTCACGAACAAAGTTTACATACTTGTCATGACTTCAAATGAGTTTGAAGTGAAGTATGGCATGAAAACCTCAACTAAAGTGATCGATCCTGAAGTGATAATCGATAGAAAAGTTTCAGTAGCCAAAACCGTACTTACAAGGTTTGATAAATTCGGGATATCAAGGGAGCTGGGATTATGATCGACTTCTACAATATCTATTCCCAATATACAACAATTATCAAAGCTGTGCTGATCCTTGTTGTGGGAATGATAGCGGCAAGAATAATTTCAAACATATCGGGAAAATTAACAACTGCAAAATTCGGAAGTCATATAGGGGGCGTGACAAAAAATATCGTTTTGTATGTACTGGTTTTATCAACGATGTTTGTTTTTCTTGGAGCCTTTGACATTGATCTCACCGGAATACTTGCAGCGGCAGGTATCATGGGTATTGCTATTGGTTTTGCAGCCCAGACATCGGTATCCAATATAATCTCAGGTTTTTTTCTTATTGCAGATAAACCATTTGAGATAGGGGAAGCCATTGAGATCGATGGACAGAGCGGTCATGTTCTTGATATTGGCCTTATGTCAACAAGAATAAGGACTTTTGATAACCGGTATCTGAGACTACCCAACTCAATGGTCGCAAATGCAAGGATAGTGAATTTATCAAGATATGAGATCAGAAGACTTGATATACAGATCGGTATCGCTTATAAAGAAAAAATATCAAAAGCGATCGAAGTATTGGACAAAGTAATAAAAAACAATGAAAATATCCTCATGGAACCTGATCCTTTGATCAATATTACACGATTTGGAGAATCCAGTATTGATTTTGAGATAAGGGTCTGGATACAAAGGTCAGCCCTTTTTTCAATTAGGAGTGAGCTGATCACAAGTATTAAAGAGGCATTTGATGAAGCAGGGATAGAGATTCCATTCCCCCACAGGACATTGTATATTGCCAAATAAAAAAGAAACATTCAATATACCTGAAATTACATTAGCAAGAATAAAATAAATGGAGAGACCAAACATGCGAGGAATAATCGATAAGAAAATTGAAGACGTCATGACAAAGGATGTTATTACAGTGACAAGGGCCACAAACTTAAGAGAATTAAGGAATCTGTTCAATAAACATGATTTCAACGCTTTTCCTGTTGTTGAAAATGGAGAAATCCTGGGGGTTGTAACAAAATTGAATTACCTGAAAATATTTTCTTTTGATCCAGATAGATTGATCCCTGACCTGAAATCGATCTATGCAAAAAATTCCGGGGATATAATGTCAAAAAGGATAATTGCCGTATGTTTGGGAGATTCCATACAAAAAGCAGCAAGAAAAATGCTTGATAACAGGATAAGAGCTGTGCTAGTAACGGATCAATCTAAAAAAGTACTGAAAGGTATTATCACTCGCGGCGATATTATGAAGTTCATAAAAGTGGACTAATTTTTTTTCAAAAAAATTCAAGCAGAAGAATAAATTCTCTCTTCTGCTTGTGTATTTATGAGCAGATCCTTGATCTGATCTTATTTAATTTTTCCATCCTTTTTCTGGTCCTTTTGCAAACGCGGATTTCAGGAGCGGCGGTGTTATCAGCGTGGTCACTATAGACATCACGACAGCTATTACGTAGAGTGGCTGCTGAATAATTCCCTGGGATAAGCCGATATAAGCTACTATCAACCCTACTTCACCTCTTGGGATCATTCCCATACCCACACGCATTGCTCCATTATAATTAAATCCGCTAAAATATGCAACAATACCGCATCCGAATGCTTTTCCAATTATAGCAAGCACAAGAACAAGTACTCCAAGACCTGCGATCGATACAGCATCTTGTACATTAACAAGCATACCCATTGCAACAAAAAAGATCGGAACGATGAAATTGAAGATCGGCGTGATCTCTTCGATCAAATGCTCTTTATGCGAGGACGCAGATAAGGCAAGACCTGCTGCGTAAGCGCCAATGATCAATGCCAGGCCAATATATGCAGCAAGATATGATATTAAAAAACCAATTACAAGACCGATGACCATGATCGCCCCTTTAGTCTGGAATTTACTGAGCAAACTGGATATTTTATCTGAGTATTTCAGGCCAACGAATAATATCACAGCCCAGAATAACGCTGCCTTCAATACGATCCAGATGATATCAGTAGTGGTGGATTTTGGTACGATCCCATTCCATGCGCTGTCAATTATGTTTGATTTTGCTGCCCCTTCTACTACTCCTGCCGCCCCTATTATACCGATCACCATAGCCAGAACGATGATGCCAAGAATATCATCAATAACAGCAGCTCCCAATATAGTGGTACCTTCTTCTGAGTTCATCCTGTTTATATCTTTCAATACGCGAGCAGTGATTCCAACGCTTGTTGCTGTCAATACCGCTCCCGTAAACAGGGCTACATAAATTATGGGTTCATCTGGAGGTGGAGTATAGAAATACATTATTGCTAAATAACCGAGTAAGAACGGAACTACCACTCCGCCGAATGCAACAAGTCCGGCTACTTTGCCAAATTTCATGAATTGTTTAACATCAGTCTCAATTCCCGCCAGGAAGAGCAGGATGACTACGCCTATCTGTCCAATCAGGTCGATCTCTGGAGAAATAGGCATTATTTCACCGGGAATAGGATTAAATCCTAAAAAAGGGCCAAGAGCGAACGGACTGATCACAACGCCTGCCAGGAGCTCTCCGAGCACTCCTGGTTGTTTAAATTTTCGTTCAGCTATCTCTCCACCGATCTTTGCGACCAGCAACATTATCGCAAGGCTCAGGACAATATGGGGAATATCTATCGAACCAACAGAATCTGATGCTAAAACACCTGGTATTAACGCCAGAATTAATAATACAGCAATTGTAATCCTTCTCATAAGTGACTGCAAATAGTGGTGGGTATAAATAAGTTTTATTATTTGATCTTTTCAAAAGGTTTTATAAGACATATAAGATATTATAGATTAATTAAATGATCCAAATCGAACAGGGGACAAAATGAAGACGTATCTATTAATATTCCTCCTAATGTTTTTTATCTCACCAGCTGTCGGCGCTGTAAACTATCCGCAGGTCAGGGATTTTGTTACAGACAACGCCAATATGATAGGCCCTGCATATGCGAATAACATTGCACAGCTTGCGGCAAAAATAGAAAAAGAAACAACTGTCGAGATCGCTGTTGTTACCGTAGAATCCCTTGAAGGGGAATCAAAGGAAATGTATGCAGTTAAGCTTTTTGAGCAGGCAGGTGTAGGAAAGAAGGATAAAGACAATGGACTTTTGATCCTTGTGGCAAAACAGGAACGAGAGTACAGGTTTGAAGTGGGTTATGGTCTTGAAGGTACGATCACGGATAGCATGAAGGTCAACATAGGGGACAGGATAATCGTGCCAAATTTCAAGAATGGAGAATATGGCAAAGGTATCTATGAATCTATGCTTGTTATCGAGGGCCTTTTACAGAACGATCCAGAGGTAGTTTCAAAATACAGCATGTCACAAAACCAGAGTCAGGATCAGAACATGCCCACCTGGGTGTTATTAGCTTTCTTCGGGTTTTTCGCATTGTTCATCATCCTGGGTTCTTTAGACCGGCTTCGAAATAGTGGTGGATATTACGGAGGGCATCGCGGAAGAGGGGGTTTTGGAGGCGGTGGATTCGGGGGAGGCTTTGGTGGTGGAGGTTTCGGCGGTGGCGGATTCGGAGGGGGAGGATCGGGTGGCGGTGGCTTTGGAGGAAAGTGGTGATATAAATGACGCATAAAAATATAGAACAGATAAAGGATATTCTTGGAACAAATCTTGTATTGATCGCACAATATAATACAGGCGACTTAAAAAGCACTCTTGTAGTCTGCAATGAACTTGATTTTGACACGCTAAAAAAGCTGAAGCAACTTGGGGAAATTCCTCTTGTTTTTACAAAAGAAGAGCTCACCAATGGGATCGATGTATTCCCTATTGAGTTCTTAAATATCAAGCAACACCACACGATGCTATTTGGTGAGGACATCCTGAAAAATTTTATAATATCAAAGTCAAACATGCGGCAGCAGCTTGAATTTGAGTTCAGGTCAAAACTTATTCATCTTCGTGAACAATATCTTCATTTCAAGGGGAAAGATATCGATAATTTAATACTTTCTGCTGTTCCCACGCTCAGTCCTATTATTGGGGGGCTCATGTTCCTCGGGGATATGGAAGATAAAGATGATATGGTAGGACTTGTTTCAAAAAAATATGGCGTTGATCTGCACATCCTTGAAGAAATACAGGATATTCGAAAAGGAAAGGCTAAATTTAAGAAGGATAAAGAGCAATATATCAAAGACTTAATAAAAGTATTGCATGATTTCGGCAAGATCATAGATGAATATAAGGTGAAATAATGGATTCAAAACAGATTTTACTTGGAGTTATTGGCGCAATAGTGTTAATAGCGCTTTTAATAGGAGGGTGGTTCCTATCCACATATAATGGCCTTGTCACAGCACAGGAAGGAGTAGATGCAGGGTGGGCGCAGGTTGAAAGTCAGTACCAGAGGCGTGCTGACCTTATTCCGAATCTTGTTGAAACAGTGAAAGGATTTGCAGCACATGAAGAACAAGTGTTCCTTGAGGTGACAAAATACAGGAGCCAGTGGGGTGCAGCAAAAACCCAGGATGAAAAGATAGCAGCTGCAAACGGCATGGATTCCGCAATATCAAGGTTGCTTCTGGTATCAGAGAACTATCCCCAGTTAAAATCAAATGAGAACTTCCTTGCCTTGCAGTCACAGCTAGAAGGCACTGAGAACCGCATCGCAGTGGAAAGGATGCGCTATAATGAAATGGTAAGGGATTACAATACGCGCCTCAAAAGAATGCCAGGATCGATGGTGGCTGGAATGTACAGATTTGAACCAAAGTTATATTTCGAGGCAGAAAAGGGGGCAGAGTTAGCTCCTAAAGTTAATTTTAATCAGGGAAGTGGAACATCCACTGCGACCTCGACTCCGCAGACTTCAACAACCGCAAGTGTTAGCCTTCATGGTGAGAAAACAGACGTTGTTCTTGGAGAGGACATACTGTTGCGCCTCTCAGCAGTTAACCTTATAACAAAACCAAAGATGTATGTGCAGGTTATTATTATCCCGCCTTCCGGGATGAGTGTGACCTCATCTGAGTTTAGCAAGTCCGCTGCAGGCCAGTTCACAGCCAGTTACCAGCTTGAACCAGGTGATGGAAAAGATATTGAGGTAAGAATCGTGTCAAATCAGGTCGGAGATTTCGAGGTGAATGGCAGGATCATTTACTATTTCGGGAACGATAAAGAGAACGCTGAAGATCAGACTTTGATCCTCCCGATAAAAGTAAGGAAAGGTGCAGCATCGCGATAGCATTAATTTTTGGATTTCCTGTTGAGATACTGGTGTACCATGAAGATCACTAGCCAGAAAATGCATGCTCCTATTAAAGCTCCTTTTAAATCTATTTCTTTATTTTGAGAAAAATATTTTAGGCTAATAAATATAACAAAATAAGCTAAAGACGCAGCAGAAGCAGTGAAATATGGATTCGTTTCAACCATTATTGGAGCATATTGATTTATTATAGCAAATATCTTTCCTCTGCAAAAGGATATATTTATAGAATGCATAACAAATATGGAATGAAAAACATAATCCTGGTAATTATTGCAGTATTTGTTGTTGCATCATCATTTTCCCCAACAATGGGAACATCTGGAAACCACAACATAGATATTAATTCGCTAACTGTAACATTTGATAAGACCGATGCTATATTTACAATCAATTATGATATCGGAACCTTACCCAAAATGTACATTTTACTTCTGGGGGCGAAAACCATCCAGCCAAGAATAGACGATGTTTTTTCGAATTTTGATTATACAATTATAAAGATCGACCAGGAAAAGACAATTCTTCATGTAAATAATATCTCAAGATATGAAAAGAATTTAAATTATTATTTACATGATTCCGTAAAATTTGGAACTACCATAAATAAAATGATTATCTATATACCCGGAGATTCACGCCCATCCGAGTATAAAGGAATTAATGCGACCCCCTCAAAATTTTATCGTCAGTGACCCTTCTTTTGTTTGAAGACTGATGGCAGATGAACGATGTAGCTGCCATCTTCCTTAAGGGCCATAACGATCTCTTTCCTTTCAAGCAACGATTCAAGGTTCAATTCATATTGTCCGGGTGATACGATTCTTATGGATTCTACTCGATGCCCTATCTCTTTTGGTGTTTCTTGTTCCTTTTTTATATTTACTTCGGGTTTCGCAGGCTCATCCCGGACCGAAAGAAAATCATCAACTTCTTGTATGAACTTTGAGGCTTCAGGAGAGATCTGGCCTGAACTCGCAATTGCATCGGTTTTTACTACATGTTCCGGTACTGGAGTTTCATCCCGGACATAAAGGAACTTATTCCAGCCGCATTTAGGGCAGCCATTTAAGATTATAGCTGCACCGTCCTTAAAAATGCTCTCGCATCGCGTACATTTATGTGGCATGATCTTATGGTGAAACTAATGCGCTGATCAGGTCCTTATTTTTCTTTATCGTTTTTAACTGGGAAGCAGGACCGATAACAGTAAGACGTGTCTTCATAGTTGTTTTTCCAAATAACTTAGTCAAGAAATTTTCATTCTGTTTGACAGGATAACTTTCTATTTCGATCCCGGAGAAATCGTCAGGAGCTATCTCTGCCATGGTAAGTTCTATGAGCTTTGTCTGCTCCGAGGGAGTGAGTCCTTTTTCAAGGATAAGGATCTTTCCATTTCGCACCTCGTCGAGGATCAATCTGACTTTTTCCATTGAAGTCATTCGATCAAGTTTTTCTTCCGATATTAAATCCATCTGAATTCCTTTCATTTGATCACCCGAAATGTTCTGCAATTTCTTTATATAATAAATCTATATTTTTTCCATCAAGAGCTGATATTGGAACTAGAGGGTGCTGCGGGAAAGCACTGTGTATCCTTGCGGGTGATGAATTTGGAAGGTCTATCTTGTTCGCAGCTATCAGGATAGGAAGTTTTCGCGCTTCAAAATTCCCGATTATGACTACGTTCACCTGAGTATATGGATCTTCAGTCGCATCCATTACAAGTATTACACCATCTAAATCTTCAAGCCATTTTACAGATTCCATAACCCCTTCTGTTGCTTCTTTTGCCCGTCGCTTCGATTCTTCTTCAGGAAGACCCAATGTCATAAAATCATGAAAATCGATCTTCGTAGCAATTCCCGGCGTATCGATAATATCGAGGGTCACAGATGAACCGTTGCTCGTTATAGTGACATCTTCGCGCCTTCTTGCTCTTCGTGTCTCATGTGGGATATGAGAAACAGAACCCATTGCATCCCCTGTCCAATCCCTGACTATCCGATTGGCCAATGTGGTTTTTCCCGCATTGGGAGGACCATATATTCCAATTTTCGCTTTTTTTTTCTTGAATATCTTTTTCAACCATGAAAAATTCAGTCCAAGCCTTTTCATTATACCCATAGTTGTGCCTCATTGCTAAATAGCAGTTCCCTCATTTTTAGTTTTCGTATTAGAATTCTGTTAATTTAAGCTGTCTCTTTGAACAGCTTTCTCCAGGGACCTCAACCGGATAAATACCGTTCAAACATCCCATACACAGGTCCTCCATTGGTATGCCAATGGCTTTAACAAGCCCTTCTTTGCTCAAATATCCAAGAGAGTCAGCATTTATAAGCGCCTCCACCCCTTTCACTGCCTTATATGCTGCAACAAGTTCCTCCCGCGTTGCCATATCTATACCAAGATAGCATGGTGAAATAATTGGGGGACTTGCTACACGCATATGCACCTCTCTGGCGCCGGATTTGCGGACAAGTTCGATTATTCTCCTGGATGTAGTCCCACGAACAATGCTGTCATCCACGAGAACAACGCTTTTTCCATCTACATTAGGTTTTATTGTATTGAGTTTAAGCCTGATGGCAGTTTCCCTCATTTCCTGTCCAGGCATAATGAAAGTCCGGCCAATATATCGGTTTTTCATTAATCCTTCCATATAATCGATACCTGATCTTTTTGAGTATCCGATCGCATAAGTGATCCCTGAATCTGGTACTGGCGATATGATATCTGCGTTTGCTGGATGTTCCTGTGAAAGCATTTCACCTATACGCATCCTCACGGCATAAACAAGTTTTCCATCTATAACAGAGTCCGGGCGAGCGAAATAAATATATTCAAAAACGCAATGTGCGTTATTCTTTGATTTTATGAGTTGATGACTTTCATAAGTACCATTATTGAAAACAAGCATTTCACCTGGAACCACGTCCCGTATAAGCTGTCCATTCAATATATCGATCGCAACGCTTTCAGAAGCCACAACATATCCATTATCCAGCAATCCAAGGCATAAAGGTTTTATTCCAAGTGGATCACGTATCACAATAAGTTTCTTATCGATCATAATGGCAAGAGAATAAGAGCCAACAAGACGCTTCATCACATCTTTTAGAGCTTCTTTAAGCTCGCTGTGCATTAATTCCTTGACCAGTAAATGAGCTATTACTTCTGTGTCTGAGTCTGATAAAAATATCCTTCCTTCTTTTTCAAGTTCACTCCTTAGATCCTTTGAGTTGACAAGATTTCCATTATGAGCTATGGCTATCGTTCCACTCTTGGAATTTACTAGAAGAGGCTGACAATTCTCGATCCTTGAACTACCCGTAGTCGAATAACGGACGTGTCCGATCCCCACATGACCTTTTAATTTCTGTATGTCTTCCTTTTTAAAAACATCTGGCACCAGTCCCATACCTTTTAAGGTTCTGACCTGGTCGCCATCATGAACTGTTATTCCAGCTGACTCCTGTCCACGATGCTGGAGTGAATATAATGCATAGTAGATTGACAGTGCAGCAGATGTTTCTTCTTTAAAAGAAACACCAACTACACCGCATTCTTCATGCAATCGTGCTCACCTTAATAGCCACATTTTTCTTGCCATTTGTAGGATCTCATATGTGCAGTCCTACCGAAACCGCACGCTGCGCACATTTTTGTGTGTGTGTTCAATGAAGCTTTCCCACATCTTCTGCATATCACGTGGGTTTTCTTCTGATTCTTTCCGAATGAGGGGGTACCTTTTGACATATTTTATCACCTTATTAATATCACGGGGAAATAAAAACTATATTATCTCCGCGGACAACTGCTGTTCCAAGTTTCTTTGTTCCATCTTCTTTGATCTCCTCGGCATTTGCCAGTACGATATTCATATGGATATCGTATCCCTGTAATTCTCCTCTGAACTCTCTTTGGCCTTTTAACCGTATTAATACGGATTTATTCAACGAATTATTTAGAATGTCGAGGGGTCTGTTTCCCATAAAAATGCTCTCCTAATATTAATAAACCATTAATTCAATAGTGCTCCAAAGTTGTTCGTAGAATATTTAAAACTATTGGTGTCCAATGAAGATAAAATCAAGGAATGTATTGAGAAAGACCGACCAGAAAGCCCTGGTAAATGATATTGTTGAAGCTTTTGGTGATGCTTCTTCATTTGAGAACAGGAAGCTTGAATATGTAGAAAGTGATGGACAGGATTTCATTTTTGTGGATGGAGAACCGCTTTTATTTAAGATAGACGGAAAGATATTCCCGACAGTGAAGGGTGCGCTTAAGTTAAACCCCGCGCGACGCAGGGTTGTTGTGGATCCTGGTGCCATTAAGTTCATTATTAATGGTGCCGACACGATGAGCCCGGGGATAGTTGAGGCTGATCCCACCATAAATGAAGGCGATCTTGTTATTATTGTGGAACAAACTCACGGTAAGGCAATAGCTATAGGAAGAGCCCTGGTCGCTGGAAAGGATATGTCACGGGGAAAAGGCAAAGCTGTCAAGTCCATCCATTATGTTGGGGATGAGATATGGACACTTGAACAGAAATAGATAAATAGATATATACAGTAAAAGGAATAAGCATAGGAGACTATTAAATGGCTAACTTTATAGAAAAGCTGATTGGCGGCGGGAAAAAAGCAAAATCTGAAGCGGAAGATTACCAGGAACTCGATCTCTCAGAGTATGAGGATGGTTTTAAGGGCGAGATCGCAAGTTCTTACATAAAAATAGCTGAACTTTCAGGACTTGAATTGATGCCTGAATTGAAAAAACAGATTTATGATGGTAATATACTGATGATAGATGTATCCCCGGCAAAAAAAGACAAATTGATCTTTGACAGGGCAATAAAAGACTTAAAACAGGTTGTCAATGATGTCCATGGGGATATCGCAATGATCAAGGAAGACCAGGTTATCGTAACCCCACGCGGCATGCGTATAGACAGACAAAAAATAAAGTGAACTCAGAATCAAGTCATATATTAAACGTAACACGAAGCGTATGCCCTCTTTGTGGCAAGGAAATTATAACTAATTGGGTACAGGATAATATTCCTTTTTTTGGCGAAGTAATGCATATTACTTCAATGTGTGAATGCGGTTTTAGATTCACTGATACCTTAATACTTGCACAGAAAAAACCAGTTCATTATGAAATGGAAATAAAGACAAGGGATGACATTGATGCCCGCGTGGTTCGCTCAACTTCAGGAACCATAAGAATACCAGAACTTGGTGTAGATATTGAGCCTGGACCTGCTTCTGAGTCATTTATTTCAAATATTGAAGGTGTTCTTGACAGGGTCGTGGATATCCTTGAGATGGTAATAAGATGGAACGAGGAAGACAATATCGAGCGTGCAAGGGAATTGCTTCAAAATATCGAGAAGATCAAGGCAGGAGAGTTCTCAATCACTGTTATCATTGAAGACCCCCTGGGAAACAGCGCTATAATTTCTGACAGAGCAACACACAGGGAACTTTCACAGGAAGAGGCGAACTGCCTTAAGACCGGTATGATCATTTTTGAAAAAGAATAATGTTTTTATCAGGCAGAGGATTTATTCATCGGTTCTCTGGCTTCTTAATTCGATATTTACAGCCAGGAAATATCCGGATATCCTAATTGGTGAGCTTTTCCGGAAAGAAGAGTTCTCATCAGATGAAAAAAGAGTTTTAGTTGAACTTGTATATGGAATTTTGCGTCATCTTGGAAGGATCGATCACATAATTGAACACGCATCAAGCGCCAGGATATCAAATATAAATATGGATATTCTCAATTCGATCAGGATCTGTACATACCAGTCTGTTTTTATGGACATATCCGCAGCGGGAATTTTAAATAATGCGGTGGCGATGTCCGCAAACGACAGGAAGCTGGGCGGCTTCGTAAAACGAACAGTTGAAGCTGTGTTGAGAAACAAAGACAATGTCGTTTTTCAGGACAGGGAAAAAGCGCCCATTGACTATATCTGCGTGTATCACTCTCATCCGCGCTGGATAGTGGATAAATGGCTCACAGAGTTGCAATCAATAGAAGAAGTGGGATCGCTATGTTGTGCCAACAACATTGAACCGCCATTAACAATAAGATTGAATCCTGTGAGATCAGATCGTGAATCGCTAAAATATGCACTTGAAGCGCAGGGTTATTCTAATTCGATGACTGAGTTTTCTCCATTTGGTCTTGTCATTGAAAAGAAAGAGGGTATCTTCAAGACCGAATCCTTCGCAAATGGACTTTTTGAGGTGCAGGATGAAGGAAGCCAGCTTGTTACAATGTTAACTGGAGCAAAACCTGGCGGACTTGTCATCGATGCGTGCGCGGGCAATGGTGGAAAATCTCTGTTCCTTTCTGGACTGATGAAGAATCGTGGAACAGTGATCGCTTCTGACCTGTCACCTGCAAAACTTTTAAACCTTCGAAAAAGGGCGACAAGAGCCGGAGCATTCAATATCAAAACCGTAAGCATGGATGATTTAAATGAATATAATAAAATGGCAGATCGTGTTCTCATAGATGCACCGTGCTCTGGCATGGGGGTTTTCAGACGGAATCCGGATTCAAAATGGCATTTGAGCCAAAATGACATAAATCAGCTGGCTTTGAAACAAAAGGAAATAATAAGTGAGTATAGCAGGTTTGTAAAACCCGGAGGTTTAATGGTCTATGTCACTTGCACGATCAGCAAAGAGGAAAATGAAGATATTATTTATGGTTTTCTGAAAGAAAACCATGATTTTCAAAAAGTTCCGGCAGTTTCGATCAATCCGGATCTTTTCAGCAAATTCATGGATAAGGACGGTTTTTTCAGGTCAATGCCGCATATACATAATACAGATGGTTTTTTCGGTGCAATTATAGGGAAGAAGGAAATATACTGATTATGATCCCGGACTATGAAGACCTTGCTGAGTATATCATTACTCATTACAGGAATAAAGTTATAGAGGTAGGGGTTGGAAATCTTCCCCAGGTAGCGCTCCTGTTCAGGGACAAATTAGATGTGGTGGTCACTGATATCAATCCACAAAATTTTGCAGGTGTAAAATTTTGCATAGACGATATCTTCAATCCTGATATGGGGATATATCGAAATGCTTCACTTATTTATTCGGTAAGACCCCCGATAGATATCCAGGATGCGATCGCAAAGGTTGCAAAGGAAACAGGATCAGACCTTATCATACGACCGTTCGGGAGTGAAAAAGCAGATCTGAGGAAATATTTTAAAGAATACTCCCTGGTGAATTATAAGAAGGCGAGATTTTATTTATATCAGATATAATTTCTTATGATCTTTAATTTCCAGATTTATTTATTCCGTAATTTGTATACATATATAAATATAATACATATAATTCCAATCCCGATAATGCTCAGTTTACTTGATGTTGATGATATCCAGGAATAAGGTTTAGTTATATTTTCATCTTTCAGGGTAGAAGTATTATGCGTTAAGATCCCTATTTTGTCTTCGAAAAATGATACGTTCTTTTCGACCGTTAGCAATATTTCTCCTCTATCCATTGATAGTTCTTTGAAAAATCCGCTTATTTCTGGATGTGGATCTGCATTAATTGAAGCATTTGTCATTCCAGTTACTTCTTTTATTTCGATCCCCTGTGGGAATACAAGGGTAACAGGTGAATATGATTCCCCGAGGAACCAGATGGTGCTTGAATTGAAAATACTGTCCTTTAATCTGTAGGTGACATTATATGTGTTAATTATTGTATCTGTGTTATTAATGTCTCCGATAGTAGCCTGCGATAATGTTGAATCAATATCGATCAATTCGACCCCTGAAGTTTCGTTATTTATCTTTATGTCCATTTCAGTTTCTAATGAGCTTTTAAATGTTGTACGCACTTCTTTGTCTGCTTTGAGGAGTTCCCAGGCACTTATGAAACTATCATTATTTCCAAGGATCGAATCAATCCCGACCTTATAAACATTTGAATCATGACCTGAAAAGCTTTCTGTGTAACTCCACGTGATATTATATTCATTTACAGTTATATTATTTATCCACCGGGTACCGGCTATTGCAGGATCGATCAAAGAAAAAATAAGAAATAGGGATAAAATTATCTTCGAAATATTCATCTGGTAATAACCTCACATCCTTCTTTTGTAATAATAACGGTATGTTCTGCCTGCGAGATAAGGCCGCCCTGCACTTCCTTGAGTATTGGGTATGGCCTGATGATATTTGCCCTTACAAGAGCCATCATTGCAAAATCAATGCGTTCACCGAGCCATCTTTTTGCAAAGGGGAGGGTCTTATATTTACCAATTTCGACCAGAAGCTTTCTTGCGGAAGGATGCCTGACTGGCTTTTCAGAAACAATATGATATATCTCTGCGCTTCCCGCATCGTGTATTTTTCCAGCGCCATTTGTGGCAAAGGGCTCGATCGCGATTATATCACCTTCTTTAAGAATTACCCCGCCAGGCATTCTCTTATTTGGGATCGCTGGCGGAGCATGCTGGATATACTGTGCAAGCCCGTGTCCTGTAAGGTTAATTATGGGTTTATAGCCAAAAGAAGTAATGGTCTCATCTATGACGCCCCCGATATCTGATGTGTTAACGCCGGCATGAATGAAATTTATCGCAGCTTCAAGAGCAGCTTCTGCGGCTTTGACCAACTCTGGATTTCCGGAAAGGTCAACCGTTATTGCGGTATCGGCAATGTATCCATCTATGTGGACACCGATATCAAGTTTGACAATGTCTTTTCCAAAGACTGCTTTATCATTAAGGGATGGGGTTGAATGGGCTGCCTCGTCGTTTCGTGATATATTAACGGGAAATGCCGGTTTTCCTCCCTTTTCCCGGATAAGGTTTTCTGTGAATTCCGCAACCATAAGAAGGCTTTCACCTTCAATTACTTTTTCTGCCGTCTGTGCTCGAACTTCTGAGAGTATCCTTCCTGCAAGTCTGTATTTTTCGATTATTTCATCAGTTTCGGTCATTATACCACCAGATTCTTCTCAAACATAGTTAAATTCTTGCATCCGCTCTTGGTAACTACAACGACGTCTTCAAGACGCACCCCGCCAATGCTCCTGTAGTATAATCCCGGTTCAACAGTTACCACACACCCTGCTTTTAATTCTTTTCCGCTCTCACTGAGGCTAGGACCTTCATGGATGTCAAGTCCAACGCCATGCCCGGTTGAATGGATAAAGCCTTCAGTGAATTCTTTGTTCTTGCTCCTGGAAGTTTCAAAACCCCGACTTTCCAGCACATCGCATACGACATTATGTATCTGTGCGCCTGTGACCCCTGCTTTTATCTTATTGATCGCGGCTGATTGAGAATCAAGCACTGCCTCATACATATTTTTAAGTTCATCAACTGGTGTGCCATGCAGAATTGTCCTTGTCATGTCAGAATAATACCGTTCTTTTTTCGAACGGGGTACCATGTCAATGACTATGGGTTCATCCGCAAGAAGTGCTCCTTCTCCTTTCCAGTGGGGATCAGCGCTACCACGCCCGCATGCAATAATAATATCCGGCGCCTCACACCCCATCGATAAGAGGGACACATCAATAATTGCTCTTACATCCTCAGTTTTAAGAGGTGTGTTTTTATTATAGAGAACACCCCCTCTATTCGTCGCATTCTTTATGGCTTTAATACCTTCTGCCAGCGCTTTTTCACCGGCTTTCTGGGCATACTGGATCGCACCAATCTCTTTTTTGCTTTTTATTTCGCGCATTTCACGAAGCGGGCTTTTTATCGGGAGTATCTGGATACCAGATGTCCGAAGACTATCTGCAAGCTGGACAGGAAAGTTGTGGGGAACTGCGATCCGATCCAGGGCAAAGGATCCTAAAAATTCCAGGATCATTTCAATATATGCAGCATCTGCATCCCCGGTCTTTCGCATTTTTTCCATAATATTAAACCTGGATGTCGGGATCACTTCCTGTACTTTTGATTCTTTTGTGGCCCTTCCCAGTTCCATGTCCGAGATCAGGATCTTCTCTTCACCGGAATTCAGGTAAATAAAGGGATCATAGGCAAGGAACCCGCTGGCATAATACATATCAGCGTTGTGTTCGCTCTCGCTGATCATCATAAATGCCTGTGCTTCAGGAATATTCAATTTCATTCTGGTATATGAGGTAAATTATTATACATATTACCTTCGGATTCAAAGATGCCATGAATGACCTATAACATATTTTCTTTGATACTCTCGATCTCTTTTACGCCATCGCTTTTGATCTGTATTTCTTTTTTGCTCTTTACCCCAAGACCAAGTTCTATAGCTCTTCTTATCTGGGGTTGGTCCCATACTGAATTGTCCTGGATATCATCGATCGTACCCAGGGTTTTTAGGAGTGCCAGGCCTACAACATCATTTGCGATAACATCCCCTGTTGCCATGACAATACCGGGTTCTCGCAATGTCCCGACATTTGGACCATCTGTCACAAAACATTTCGTGGCATCTGTTATGTAAAAATCAGGTTTATGTACAAGATTTGCCTCTGCGATCATATTACCGAAGAGTTCATCGTTGTTCTGTCCATGAGGGAGCTGTCTCCTGTCAGGATCTGAGGTAATGCTGATCTGGGATTTTAATCCCATGGTAAACAACGCTGTCCAGTGCGTTTTTACGATCGGGAGTGCAACCATATAATCAATGGTATCAAGTATAATTGGGACTGAAAACCCGTGAGGCCAGGAACTTGCTTTTGAAGGATGTACTTTCTTCCAGCCCCCATCTTCAAAAGATACTATCTCATCCACGCCTTCTGATTCAGCAGCCTGGTACAAACCCAGGTATTTCATCACTTTTATAGTATCAAGTGTGGTCATTGATTTTTCAGCTATGATGATCTTTGCAGGATCGTATTCTTTTACAGCGCGAATTGCACCTATTAGTACTTCAGGATTTGTGGATCCAGGTGGGAAATCGGCTGAGTTCGCATTCGGCCTGATCAAAACAGTGGAGTTCTTTTTTATATTCATGCCCCCGGCAAGTTCTACAGAGGTCTTTACAGATTCAATTATGTCTTTTTTTCTTACAACACCTACGTTTACCATATATTCTCCATTTCCAGCATCAGATATAGATTTTGGGAAAATATATAACTTATCTCAAACAAAAATATTAATAGACACAAAACAATAGTCTGTATCGATTCTAGTTAATTCATATATTATGAGATTTAAAATAAAAAGATCTGATGGGGAGCATTCTAGATTTGATCTATTTGAAGTGAAACTAAAACCTCATATGTCTGTCCTTGAAGCGCTTTTCCAGATACAGGATGAAGAAGACAGTACCCTTGCATTTCGGTATTCATGCAGGGGAGCGGTTTGTGGCTCATGTGCCATGATGATAAATAAGAAACTCAGACTTGCCTGTCGCACCCAGGTTTCTGAAATCGTTGGAGAGAACGTATTATCGATATCAGCGTATGGTCCTATCGCAAAACCTGTTATAAAAACAGGAAATGAGATCCTTATAGAACCACTCCCGAATCTTCCTCTTATCAAAGATCTGATCGTTGACATGAACCCATTTTTTAAGAATTATGAATATATGAAACCCTGGTTTGAAAGTAATACAAAAGGTAAAGAGAATAAAATGTCACAGGGTGAAGTTAATAAAGTCGATAAATATGCAGCATGCATCCTGTGTGGCTTATGTTATGGATCATGTCCCGTTTCTTCAAGAAATAAGAATTATCTTGGTCCTGCAGCTCTTGCGAAGGGGTATAGGTTCTATGCTGATTCAAGATACCAAAATGGCGATAGGATGCTGGAAAGATTGGATATACCACAGGGAGTCTGGGCCTGCAACCACGTTTATCGCTGTGTTGAAGTATGCCCCAAACAGGTTCCTCCCACAAATGCCATTACAGGATCCATAAGAGCCATAATATTAAATAAAATGAAAAAAGTATTCAGGTGACTATGGAAAAGGAAAGAGGATACGGAACTGGAATGTGGGCATGGTTGCTACAGCGAATTACGGGATTTTTGCTTGTTATTTACCTGCTGATCCATGTCTGGTGGCTGCATTTTTCATATATTAAGACACCATTTGATTTCTTATCAAATACACTTTTCCTGTCAGGTAGAACTGCAGTCTTGATCTTATTTTTGCTTGTGCTTCCTCATGCATTGAATGGTTTCAGGGTATTTGCTATTGATTTTGGAATATCGGACAGGGCACAGAAAATATTGTTCTGGGGGCTTACGGTTATTGGGACATTTTTTGCAGTATGGGTTTACCTGACCAGATTTTCCTGATTATTTTTCTGGCATCCTCGATTATTTTCTCCTCGTCAAGCTCCATCAACACATGATCTTCCATAAGCACTTTCCCATTAACGATCGTGGTTCTCACATCGCATCCTGATGCTCCATTCACAAGGGCTGTTACAGGATCAGCTGATACAAACTGCGGTTTCTTAAGGTCGACAATAATTATATCCGCAAAGCATCCGGCTTTTAAGATTCCTGCATTTATTCCCAGCGCTTTTGCGCCATTTATCGTGGCCATTCCAAGGACGTCAGGGGCGTGCATTGCACGAGGGTTCTTAATTTTATGAAGCATCTGCGCTGTCCTCATCTCTTTCCACATATCAAGACTTCCCCCGGATGCAGCGCTGTCAGTGCCAAGGGCCACATTTATCCCTTTTTCCAGCATTTCAGGAATTCGCGCGACCCCGGCACCAAGAGCAATATTGCTTGTTGGGCAGTGGACGACGTTCACATTCTTATTTTTTAGGACCTCCAGGTCATGATCTGATAACCATATGCAATGCGCTGCAAGTGTTTCAGGTCCAAGCATATTGATAGTATCCAGGAGATTTACTGAGCACATGTTGTAATTTGATTTCATAAGATCCAGTTCTTCTTCGGTTTCAAGCATGTGTATATGGATCCTGGCGCCTTCCTTCCTGGCAAGATCCCTTACTCTTTCAAGGAATCCCTTTGAGCATGTGGATGCTGAATGAGGGGCATACATTGTGGTGATCCTGCCATTTGCGGTACCGCTCCAGAACCTATTGAATTTCTCCCTTATCCTGAGCTTTGTTGTGGGATCTTCATTTAATCCCTCGATCATACCGTACCCAAGTGCAGCTCTTATTCCTGTTTTTTCCACAACGGATGCCACTTCATCCATATGTATGTACATATCAGCGCATGATGTTGTCCCGGACTTTATCATTTCAAGTGCGCCCAGATACGCGCCTTTTCTGACATCAGCTGGTGTGAGTTTCATCTCAGCTGCCTGGATCTTTTGTATCCATTCCCTGTAAGGAAGATCGTCTGCAAATCCCCTGAAAAGGGTCATTGCAAGATGTGTATGGGCATTGACAAGACCTGGCATGACAAAGCAGCCTTTTGCATCGATTATTTTATCAGCTTCTTCATGCGGATCTTTTTTGATGAAGGTTATTAGACCATTTTCTACAACTACGTCGCATTTTTCAGGGGTTTTGTCGCTCATCGTGAGCACAGTTCCGCCCTTTATGATCAGGTCTGCCATTATGGGTAATAATATCTGTTATGATATGATAAGCGTTGTGAGAATAAGCCTTAAATTTTGAGATTTTCAAAAACAAAAACACAAGATTTAATACTACCAATAAATAACTTAAAAAGCAAATAAATTGTCTCTTCAAGATTATATCTGAGAATTGACGATGGATCAGTGGATACGGTGGAAATGTGGAAAAAAAATCACTAATTAATGTAATCATAATTTTCGCTCTCGTTCTATTACTTAGCGCCAACAAGAGTAGGAATGGCGATGCTTCAGCAGTGAATACCAATCAAAATCAAATGACTAACACCAATAATAATATGATATCAATTCCACTTAAAAATCCCCGTATATTAATGATTAGATAGGAGTAGTAATAAATATGAAAACAAAAATATTCATACCGTTAATATCGCTTATGTGTACAGTTTTATTTTTAACAGGAAATTCTTCAGCAGAAGGCTTTGCATCCAGTGAAGCAGGCATAGCAGCCTATGTAAATGTGGGTATGAGCATCGATTTAGACCAGGCAGCCGGGACATATAGGGGCATAGAGGACAGAACAAGCACATACATAATTGGTATTGTTGATGTTCCAAATGCGAACGATTATGAAATGCCGCATGTGTACACAACTTCAGATGGATGGGTCATGGCTTATTACCCAAAAGAGAAGCCCAGAGCTTTGATCATGCCGTGGGGGCAGTTTGATAAAAATACTCCGGATATTAGCCAATTGAGTAATTCAAGACTTGAGGAGGCAATCGCTAAGGTTTCAGGGGTAAATGGCATTGAATACTCTACCATCAAGCCAAATACGAAATATTATGATTTCCAGTATCCAGATGCTAATAGGTTGACAATGATCGCAAGGAGTAGTGCTATCGATGGAGTACAAAGTTTCAGGTTCAGAGTACCAACTGAAATAACATTATACGATACTTCGTGGGAGTATTATTCGTATGGTAGTGAGCAAAATGGTCGCTGTAGCAGACAAAACAGTTTGTTCAAGCTGGATGGCAATGAACTTATTGGAACAAATGGATCGTTTAATCACAACAGCAGATCTGATGGCGGTAACGGCCTTGATGAACGGTACTATGGTACAATAAATGGTTTAACAAAAGATGTCCTTCATAAGGGGGATCTTTGGTATTATCAATATTATAATAATCCTAATGGTTGTGCTTATGGTCCTTATATCGATGCAGGTTCTTCGAACATAGCAATTGCAGTGATTTACAAAGCACCATAAGCAGGTTTTGCAATGGGAATCAAAATTTCTATGATGTTGATCGTATTTCTTTTGCCCGCTTTAATGAGCGGAGCTTCAGCAGATATTTATGTTGAGAATGCTTCGGTCATAAATTTCAGTCTGAATATTGCATCAGTGGAACTCAATAGTTCCATTCATGATGTTCGTTCCAGAATATTCACTGATGATGCTGATGATGCATTTTCACCAAATTTAATGTCTGTTCCATCCGGACTTAATAGTTCCATAAATACTGTTCGAATAAGGATATTCACTGATGATGCTGATGATGCATTTGCGCCAAATTTAATGTCTGTTCCATCTGGACTTGATAGTTCAATAAATACTGTTCAATCAAGGATATTCACTGATGATGCTGATGGGCTATTGCACTCACTGATGGCGCCTTATTTCCCCTTGCCTCCACCCAACAACTCAATCGATGGTGACATGGATGGAGATGGTGTGATCGATAAATGGGATAGGGAAAATAACACTACACCGGGATTCTGGGTAAATCCGCTGGGTATAGGAAGAATGCTGGGCGATCTGAACGGAAATGGCATTCTGGATAGCGGCGATGTAACAATACTCATGCAGAAGATTGTAGGAATGATGACATGAGAACTACCGGAATCGACGTATCGGCACCGAACAACAGCCAAAACGCTTCTGCTCTCAATAAAATAGTTTCGATTTTACTTGAAAAATCACAGTTTATTTAAGATTAGGAGAAACAAATATGAAAACAAAAATATTCGCAGCATTAATCACGCTTGTGTGTGTAGTGTCATTTTTAGCAGCAAATGCATCAGCAGCCTTTGCAACAAATGAAGTAGGATTATCTGCCTATGTAAATGTGGGCAAAAACATAAGTCTCGATCAGGCAGCAACCGCATATAAGATAATCGAGGATAGAACAAGCACTTATATAATTGGAATTGTAGAAGTTCCAAATGCAAATGATTACGAACAGCCGCATGTTTATACGAGTTCAGATGGTTGGGTCATGGCATACTATGCCAAAGAAAGGCCCAGAGCTCTGATAATGCCATGGGGGCAGTTTGACAAAAATAATCCTGACACGAGCTTAATGAGTAATACACGACTTGAAGAGGCGCTATCTGCAGTATCAACTATTGTAGGTGTCGCTTATTCCAGCATCAAGCCAAACACGAAATATTATGATTTCCAGTATCCAGAGGCTAATGGATTGACACTGATAGCTGAGAGCAGGGCTACCAATGGAGTAGATAGCTTCAGGTTCAGGGTGCCGAACGAATATTTGCTGTACGATGCTTCGTGGGCGTATTATTCATACGATAGTTATAATTATAATGGTCCAAGCTACTTTGTTTTGGATGGCAATTACCTTTCTGGGACAAATGGTGTAATTAGTCATACCAGTTTATCAGATGGCGGTAACCTGGTGGATGAAAGATATTTTGGAACAATAAGCGCTCTAACAAAAGATGTATTGCATAAGGGCGACATTGGGTACACTGCTTGGACTACCGATGAAGGTTCCTCAAACATCGCAATCGTCCTGATATACAAACAACCGTAAGCAGGTCTTGAGATGGGAATCAAATATTCGGTGCTATTAATCATATTACTGCTGCCTGCTTTTATAGGAGGCGCTTCAGCAGAGATATATGTGGAGAATGCTTCAGTAAGAAATTTAACCCTGAACACTGCACCAGTGGAGCTTAGTAGCCCACTAGATAGTATTCGTTCCAGGATATTCACAGAGAATGTTGATTCTCTACCTGGACGAAATTTAAATGTTGCTCCATCTGACCTTAATAATTCTTTAAATACTATTCGACTGAGGATATTCACTGAAGATGTGGATTCCCTACCTGGACGAAATTTAAATGTTGCTCCATCTGACCTTAATAATTCTTTAAATACGGTTCGACCGAGGATATTCACTGAAGATGTGGATTCCCTACCTGGACGAAATTTAATAGTTGTTGCAGCGGATCTTAATAATTCTTTAAATGCTGTTCGACCGAGGATCTTTATTGAACATTTTGATTCTTCATGGTATTCGCAGATGGCATCTTTTTTCCTTTCACCTCCATCTAACAACTCAATCTATATTGACACAGATGGGGATGGTGTAATAGATGCATTGGACCAGGAAAATAATACGCCGTCGGGATTCTGGGTAAATCCGTTTGGCATTGGACGAATGCTGGGTGACCTGAACGGAAACGGTATTCTGGATAGCGGCGATGTAACAATACTTATGCAGAAGGTTGTAGGAATGATAACATGAAGACAATTTTCTCACTTTTCTTACTTTTCATATTTTTAACTCCATTAGCTTGCGCACAGACTGTAAGTATTGGGGATCATCAGATAGCTTTGGATTCAGAATTTGCTGTTCCGATCAACATAAATGATGCTGAATTGATCGCAGGGGGAGTGGTCAATGTATCTTTTAATCCATCTATAATTCATTTGGAAATAGTGACTGCAGGTGATTTTGGTTCACCATTTGCTAACATAAATAATACAAATGGCTGGGTAAAGCTGGTAGCTGCGCGGATTGATAAAGTCAATAAAAGCCAGGCTGTACTGGCGAATTTGGTATTTAATGGATCCACAATAGGTTTAACAGGTGTGAATTTTACCTATGCCATCCTGAATAATGCGTCGGGAGAGATTTTTACTCCGACAATTAAGAACGGAACCATTGAAGTTGTTTTATCACTGGATGAAACACCTCTATCTTCAATTACAGATTTGCGATCAACAGTGGGGGATACTTGGATCAACTGGACATGGACAAATCCGGTTGATGCTGATTTCAATCATACAATAATCTATTTGGATGGTGCAATTGTTGCAGAATTCACTGAAAATCATTTTAATGCAACGGGTCTGCAACCTGCAACAATTCACACCATCGGTACACATACTGCTGATATAAATGGTATGATAAATCAGGCCTGGGTGAATAATACAGCGCTGACTGCTGGTGATCTTACCATATCGGTAGGTCAAGACGCCCCAGATTTAGCAACCCAGAATCATTTCATTGCCGCTTACAATCGTAATGGTGGAATAATTGTCCTGGGCAGTCCTGCCACAGTAGTTCACCGAGCATGGGGCTATCTTGTGCAGGATTTCCCTGGAGCATCAGGCTATGGCGGCGGGATAATCATTTACAACACGTATCAAAAGTATGCATATTATATTCACAGTGAAATCTGGGAGCGGTATTACAGTATGGGCGGGGCAAATGCAAAAACAAACCTTAATTTTTGGTTAGGACCGCCAACAAGCGATATTGAGCCTTATGTTCATCAGCTCCCTCCTGAAAAATCAAAATATGGGACTCCATTCAGATACCAGAAATTCGAAGGCGGTAATCTGGAGTTAAACATTACATCAGGGAAAGTCTTTGAAGTACACGGCGGGATCTTACAGAAATGGAGAGAATTAGGTTATGCTGCTTCAAACCTGGGATTGCCCACAACGGATGAGAGAGAAGCGGCGAAATCTCCTTCAGGATTGACAGGAAGATATAGTGTCTTTGAAGGCGGGATTATTCACTGGATTCGAGAAACGAATGAAATATTTGTCATAGGATTGAACCAGCCTGAAGGCAAAAAGATTGCAGATAAATATTATGCTGAAGGTGGCAGCGGCGGTTGGCTTGGATTCCCGGTTTCGAATGATTACGTAAATAATTTCGGATATCTTCAAGTTAATTGCGAGGGTGGATATATCACAACATTAGATGGCATCAATTTTGTGACTTATCCAAAAGATGTAACTAGGGGACCGACGATTAAAATCGAGATTCCTCAAACAAATTTCCATACTGCTGATCAAAAAATTCGATTATCTGGAATAGCTGTTAGTGATGGACTGATTACGAGGATTGATGCCATGGTAAAATCAAGTAATGGAAATCCTACTTTTTATAGAATACCTTATGATTATAAAACAACTAAATGGGAAACTAATGTGGGTTTACAATATGGTCTGAATATAATTAATGTAAGTGTAGCAGACGGAAATTTTCATGGATCACGTGATACAATATATGTTTATTATGATGAACCAGATTTTAGTTTTGTACACATGACTGATGTGCATATAGGTGATATAACACTTCCATTATCAAACATAAAAAAGAGTCGAATTACTAATGTGCTTGATCAAATAAATAAAGAAATACCAAAACCTGATTTTGTATTAATTAGTGGTGATCTTGTGGATTATAGCAACGAAGATTTTTTTAATCAGTTCAATGATATTTTCACAAGTGTAAAAGCTTATATAGTGCCTGGAAATCATGACAGACGTCTTTGGCCAGCTATTGGGGGAAATGATAATCTTGTTAACTATCGTAAGAATATTGATAAATCACAAAATTTACATTATATTAATGACATATATAATTTCGAAGAAAGGGGATATCAATTTATTGGTTTAGATTCAGGTTCAGATTATGATTATTTGTATCCATCTCTGGACACCTATTATATGAATGATTTCTCCCCAGAAGGAACAGGTTTAACAGACACCCAATTATCAGGATTAATGGAATTTGATAAAACAACACCAAAAATTATTTTTATGCATAACCCAGCAATAGATAATTCAGATGATAAAAAGCCAATTCAGTGTTATCTTTATCCATTAACTCCAGAAATATGTAAACCAGCCCTTATCCCTAACATTAATTATGGGGGAAATGATGAAACAATAGCTAATAATCGTGAAGAATTTATCGATTATACTATTGAATATAATGTTCAATTAGTTCTTTCTGGCCATACTCATGAGAATTATATTTTTAATTCTCATGGGACAAAACTCGATGTACTTAGTGAGGATAGACCTTTATTCATCCAAACAGGAAGTGCGATGGGTAATGAATATAAAGATGAGTCTGATGGGCTTAGTTTTTCAAATCGACCACCTTTGTATGGTTATAGAATAATAGACCTGAGGGATGGAAAAGTATATCCACGACAATTTAGGCCTATGGAACCTCTTTTAGCGCCTAATACGGATTTAATGCCTCTGTTTGAATCTACAGATAGGTCAAAATTAACTTTAGAATTGCGTTGCCCGGCAAATCTTCATGTTTATGACTCGCAGGGCAGACATACAGGTTTAAATTCATCTGGTGGAATCGAAACAAATATTCCAGAATCTTTCTATATCGGTCGATACAACGCTTCAGATCCAGATGAACCAGAAACAATATTTATATATAATGCAACTGAAGAATACAGTTTCGAAATAATTGCAAATCTCACAGAGGAGCAAAAGAACTCACCAGAAAATGAGTCCTTCAACTTCACTATGGATAGACAATCAGAAGGCATACGGACAATTGAATCATTCCAAAATATAACACTTAATGAGAATACAATTGCCACTCTTCATGTAAATATAACCACGGAAAATCCGAAGATGAGTTTGGATTACAATGGTGATACGATAACAGACGAAACAAAATATCCGAATTCTATTGAAACAAACTATGCACCAACAGCAGCAATTATTACTCCTGAAATTGGTTCGATATACAACGAAAGTGAGATAATAGAATTCAATGGTACTGGCAGGGATCCCGAAGACGGTATTCTGACAAACACGTCATTAGTCTGGTATTCAGACATTGATGGATTCATTGGTTCTGGAGAGAGATTTGGCACTGTAAACCTCTCAGCTGGGTCGCATATAATAACTCTCATGGTTAATGACAGCATGTACCTATATGGTGCGAGCAGTATGACTATTACAATTGCTGATACTGCGCCGCCTGTTACAACTTTAATTCCTTCAGGAACGCTTGGTAATAATAGTTGGTTTATTTCTGAAGTCAATGTAACTCTTACAGCAACAGATACCCAAACCGGATCAGGCGTCAATATAACAGAATACAGTTTTGATAATGCAACTTGGACTACCTACCTAACTCATTTCAATATAACAAGCGAAGGGATAACAACTGTTTATTTCCGTTCAACCGATAACATAGGCAATGTAGAATCAATAAATAATCAAACAATTAAGATAGATAAAACACTTCCTTATTCCATTGTCAATCCTCAAACTATAATTGGTTCCACCTGGCTCAACTTAACCTGGCTCAACCCCCCCGACCCCGATTTCAACCACACCATCCTCTACCTCAACGGCACCCATATCACAGACATACCGGCGCCGCAGAACTACTACAATTTCACAGGGCTGGAACAAGATACTTTGTACGAACTCGGAACGCATACCGTGGACAGCTCTGGGAATGTCAATCAGACATGGGTCAACAAAACTGCAAGAACAGCGCCTTTGTCTGGATTATTGTCGTCAACAATTTCCCTCAAATCCGGATGGAACCTCATTTCGGTTCCGTTTGACCTAACAACATGGAAACTTGGGGATGAATCAGACGTTGGAAAACCGATAAACGTCACACCAACAAATTGTATTTCCTCCCTGTATCAATATAACACAACCTCAGCCCTCTTCGAAAAATCCGATCACTTCACCGACTGGGGCTGGTGGCCAGCCACAGGTTCAGAGAGCTTCACAGCATTAGAACCAGGTAGAGGATACTGGATTATGGCTCAGCAGGATTGCAGCCTGACATTCACCGGCACAGCGCCGTCTGATCTTGACATTCCGCTGGATACAGGCTGGAACCTTGTCGGCTGGTATTCAATGAATGTGGCGCCGCTGGATGAAGAAGCGGAGGCAGGGAATCCGCTTAATGTCACACCAGCGAACAGCCTGACCTCAATATACAGATATAATACAACATCTGCGCTCTTTGAGAAATCCGATCACTTCCCGGATTGGGGCTGGTGGCCTGCAACTGGTTCAGAGGGTTTCACTGAAATTGAGCCGGGCAGAGGGTACTGGGTGATGGCGCAAAATGGGGCCGAGTGGAGGCATAGGAGTTGAATTTTGAATAGGATCAAACAATAGGTAGTGAATTAACATAATGATGGATATATGAAAAAGTAATGTTTCAGACACGGATTTCACAGATTTGCGCGGATTATATAAAATCGGTGTATATCTGTGTCAAAAAAACGAGAAGAATAATAATAAATCGATGGGCAAGAACCGCTTTTGATCTTAAATAATATAATTTATCCCTCATAAAAAATAGAACAAAATCGAAAGATTTATCTTTGAAAGAAATATTTCATATTTCACGAGATAGTGGTGAAAGTGGATGAAATGGTTCATTCAGGCCATTTTATTCGATTTTATTATTAACAGTAAAAGGTGGACAGGATATTATGCAAAAACAAGAAAAGTTTCCTGTTGGAGTATTCTCGTGTATAGATCTCAAGAATATTCATTATACAGGACCGAATGGAAAAATGAATGAAAAAAAAAGAGGAGGGATAGCTTATTAAAATAAATCTTAAAATCATTCTTATTCTCATTCTGGCAATAATTGTGTTTGCTCTGTCTGTCTTTCCTGGAGCACAACCTGCCCAGAAAAATGATACTAAAACTTCTCTGAATGACAGCATTACTAATACAACCCCAGGCCAGGTTCCAGCTTCCAATACCACAAACAATACCCGGACAGGCCCTATTTCAATCCCGCTTGAAAAACCACCATTTATAGATTAGGAGAAAATACCATGAATAAAAAAAATACCGTGATCATATCGTTCGCGCTTCTTTGCATCTTCTTGCTTGCAGGAAGCGCCAGTGCAGCAGTTGACTTCCCGGCAGATGAGGCGGGGATATCCGCTTATGTGAAGGCGAAGGCGAGTATTGATCTAAATTTAACTAAATCTGCGTTTGCATCGATCGAAAGGGAAACACCTGATTATATTATAGGGACTGTTGAAATGTGGCGTTATTTAGAAGAAGAATATCCCCATGTGTATGTAAGCAAAGATGGCTGGATCGTTGCATACTATCCGAAAGCAAGGTCTTCTGGCTGGATAATGCCATGGCAGGATTATACAGGTGGACCAATCACATCGACAACATTGAGTAAAGCAGTGAGTAATGTAGCAACAGTAGTTGGGGGAACAAGTACTGGTCTAAAATATTATGATTTTAGATACCCAGATGCTTCAAAGATGATGATTATATTTGAGTCCACAACTGGGACTAATTCTTTCAAAGTGACGATACCTACGACCTTTTCGATGTTTGCTGTGGATTGGTCGCATTTTTCAGCCACGGGAGGTTGTGGATATGCGTGTTATGGTTATAGTAGGGCTTATCTTGATGGAAGTGCTACTCCTTTCAGTAATTTGGGACAGGATACAATTTCATATGGTTCTATGTTAGGACTATTCGCAAACGGGATTGAACATGAAGTTAAAATAGATGCATATAGCGGCACAGGTCGCATTGGTCTGGTGTTGGAGTATGCAGAATAAGATTCTGATAGCCATTGTTATTTTATTATCAGGATATTATCAAATAGCTTTAGCTGCTGAAATAAATGTTACTGACGCCAGTTATGTTTGGAATATGACATTGGAAAACGCCACTGAAGTAAACCATCTTATCGGTGAACCCGACGTCATGGTAGTAAAATACGCCGATGTCATCTCCTATCAGCCACTGGAAAATGCCACTGAAGTAAACCATCTTGTAGGTGAACCCGGTGTCATGGTAGTGAAATACGCCGATGTTATTTCCTATCAACCTCTGGAAAATGCCACTCAAGTAAACCACCTTGTCGGTGAACCCGGTGTCATGGTAGTGAAATACGCCGATGTTATTTCCTATCAACCTCTGGAAAATGCCACTGAAGTAAACCATCTTGTCGGTGAACCCGGTGTCATGATAGTAAAATATGCCGACGTTATCTCCTACCAACCTCTGGATAATCCAACAAACGTAGAAAAGCGAGAACTCGATATCAACATATCAAACCCGCAGCATGGTGATATTGTCCTGAGTTCACCGGTCAATGTGAATGGCACAGCCTTTTCGCCAAACGAGATCGTGGATGTGACGGTGAACGGTGTTCATGCAACTGGCACAACTTCCTGGAATGCATCAGTTCCTTTGAATTTTGGTATCAATACGATAAAGGTGAACGTTACCACGAATACGACATACAGCGCTGAAAAATCCATCAAAGTGTATTATTACTATGGCGGTTTGTTCGGTGATTTCAACGGGAATGGCGTGCTGGATAGCGGAGATGTTACCATCCTGATGAGGAAGATCGTGGGATTGGAGTGAAATGAAATATCTGTTTGTCCTTTTTTTCATTTTACTTACAATTTCATCAGCATCGGCTGAATTAGTGAGCATTGGGGATTCTTATACAGCCGTGGGTTCTGAAGTTACTGTTCCCGTGATGATCAACGGATCAGGAAACGTAGCCGGGGGAGTGGTCAATATCTCATTTGATCCGTCCATCGTTTCTGTAAAAAATATAGTCGCGGGAGATTTCGGTGATCCTGTGGCTAATATAAATAATACTCATGGATGGGTCAAATTTGTTGTTGCGCGGGTTTATAATGTTAATAAGAATGAATCAGTGCTGGCAAATATTGTCTTCAATGGATCCATAACAGGTTTTACAGGTGTGAATCTTACCTATGCGATCCTGAATAATGAGTCGGGACAGCTTATTACTCCGACAATAAAAAATGGAAGCGTTGAAGTTCTTTTGTCGCCTGATGCACCTCCTTCTTCAATTACAGATTTACGGTCAACTGTGGGGGATACATGGATAAACTGGACATGGACAAATCCTATAGACGCGGATTTCAATCATACAAAAATCTATTTTGATGCTACATTTGTTGCAGATTCTCCTGAAAATCATTTTAACGCAACTGGTTTGCTGCCTGCAACCATTCACACCATCAGCACACATACCGCTGATATAAAAGGTAATATAAATCAGACCTGGGTGAACAATACGGCTGTAACTTATGGATATTCACCCGATGGTTTGAAGATCAATATCCTTAAACCTCAAAATTATTCGATAATTCCTGCCGGGGAGAAATTGACAATCCAGATCAATGTTACAGATCTTGCAGGTAATCCTGTGACCTCTGATATCTTATCAATTGCCGATCTCTCAGGTCCGAACGGCGCCTCAAGACAGGTCTTACTTTCAGAAGATGCTGGGAATTTTTCCGGAGAATATCTGGTAAGCGAGGATGATCCTTCTGGAATATGGGCGGCAAATATCACAGCATATAATTCTACTGCTTCAGGAAAGGCTTCGGTAAGGTTGTTGTTTACAGGCGCTTATATAATTCAACCTTATTCGCGTTCACATTCATATCTTATCGGCGATATCGCTAATTTTACTGCTAGAGTTGCAAAACCGGGAAGTTCTCCACAGATCCTTACTGATCAGAACTTGAGTCTTAATTTTTCAGTTTATCTATTCAATACTTCAACTCCTGTAATTGGATCCATTGAAATGGAGTTCAATGATACTTCAAATATCTTTTATGGAAGCATAGACACTGGATCAATTGGTCCAGGTTTATTTAATATAGTGTTCAAAGGGAATGATACATCAGGAAATTCTGAGACTGCCGAACTATTAATTGGAGTTACTGACGATTTTGTCATTGAATTGGAAACTGAAAAAGCGTTTTACGATCGAGACGAAGCCGTTAACATTTCTGGAATTGTGAAATACCTGAATAACAGTCCTTTAGAAAATATCAGTGTCAATTTGAAAATAGATCTTCATGGATTTAAGAGATCATATTCAGTAACCACGAATGAAACGGGACATTTCAATTATTCCTTCAATCCATTTGATACCGAAGCCGGAAATTATTCTATCAGAGCGGAAGCATCAAATCTGGGACTTCTAAGGTTCGCTGAGCGCAACTTCACGATCCATGGACTCTATCTTATCCCTCAATCTGCAACAATAGAAATGGTTGAGGATTCTACACGGACTATTAATTTTACTCTTTACAATCTTGGTGATACGGCAATAACAGGTATATCATCCACACTTAATGATCTTGATATTTCAGATAAGGTGACAGCTACCATAGATACTGTGCCATCAGAACTGCAACCCTATCAAAGCGCTACGATAAGAATTCAAATAAATGCTGAAACACCAGTTCCAGATGCTGCAAAATTCAATATTGAAATAACATCTGACCAGAACTCGAATGAAATAAGCGAACTGAATGTCAAATTATTTAAACCTGACCCGATCTTAAAAGTCTATCCCTCAGAAATAATAACAGGGCTAAATAAGAATCAAACACAGATCGAAACAGTTGCAATATACAACATGGGCTATGGCGTACTTCGAAATGTCACATTGCATCAGCCTGACAACAACTGGACGAGCATTACATCAAATACAAGTATTGGCGACCTGCCGCCTGGTGAGAACGCAACATTTGATATTCATATTAATTCATACAATGTAGATACCGGAATTTACAGGGATCAAATAAATATCACAAGCGATAACCATCACGAAGTCCAGGTAAATGTGACAGCATTTGTAAATGAACTTACAAATGGAAGTCTTTTATTCCATGTAACAGATGCTCTTGAAAGAAATCTTTCAAACACCAATATCTCCCTGATCAATCAGGATACCTATGATGAATTCGCATCATCCACGAATTCTACAGGATACGCTTTGATGGCCGACCTGCCGACTGGCAGATATATTTTTGAGGTGTCATCTGACGGCACAAACACACTTCCACAAATGGGAACTATTGAAGTAGAACCGATGGATACTCCAAAATTGATAGAAATAGCGCTTTATATGAGTTTCATTGATTTTGACTGGGAAGTTACGCCAACATCAATTCAGGATTATTATAATGTTATCCTGAAGATGAGGTTTGAAACAGATGTTCCAATACCGCTTCTTCTTGCTAATCCTCCCTATATTCAATATAACATGGCTGCAGGGCAAGAAAAAATGGGTTCTTTTGCATTATATAATGTTGGATTGGTATCCGCGTATAATGTTACAATTTCTCCAATAAATTACAATGGTATCACTTTGGATCCATTAGTAACAACCGTGGATGAAATAAGAGGAAAAAGCAATGTTCAGATCCCCTATCGAATAAAGATAGATCCAGGCGCAGCAAATTGCCAGGAATTATCTGGAAAGATCAATATCCAGGGAAGATATGTTCATTTCATAAATAACCATGAGGTTATCAGCTATATTGGAACGAGCATACCTGTTATGGTAAGAACACCTGTTGATGAAACCTGCAAGCTAGAATTAAATATTCCCTTTCCAGATTATTGTATCAATTTTGATGGTTTAAAATTTGGGACTCAAAAAGAAAACCTGGATGTTGATCCAAGTACTATATGGATATTGACAGGAGAATGGGGTGAGGTTGTTGGAACAAATGAATTGACACTCCCTGATGTTAGTGATGCAACCAATAACAATGAGATCGGCGATATCAAATTAAGCGAGGCAATTGGGATAACTTTCTCATTTGGAATTGGTGATATAATAGAATCACTTACAGGAATGCCGGTGGGATTTGATGTAGTTGGGAAAGTATTAGAGAAAAAATTTAATATTCCTTATTTTAATGGTATCTGGTTAGGGGATTTTGATACAAATCTAATAGTTCCAGAACAGAATTCCAGTCTTGATATCAAAAGACTGCCAACTGGTGTCGGTGTTACTTTACCTGAATTAATGCTTGGCGGCCTTCTTTTCCAATTTGGAAACTCTTCCTGTTATAATTGTTTCTGGATCCTTCCAATGGCAGGATTCGATTACTCCGTTCCAACAATAGGTGGTTTGCCGCATTTTACGATATATATTCCTCAAGTGCATCTTGTTGCAGGAAGTGGCGGAGGAGGATCTTCCGGTGGATGGGGCAGTGACTCATTCTGCTGGAATTGTGTTCCAGATATATTCATAGTACCAACACTACCCCATTTCAGTGGAATAACTTTTGTTCCATGGGACTGGCCTGAATGGAACTGGCATCCTGGCGGTGGCGATCCGATCCGTCCAAAGCCAAAACCCAGAGTAACTCAAACAATACATGAAGTGGTCGAACTTTCAATATCCCAGAACGTGACCATGGAGCGTGATGCATTCTGGGCAGGTCTTGGAATTAGGAACAGGCTGCCTGATAAGAACATCAATAATGTGAGAGTTGACCTGCACATAAAAGATAATAGCGGATCGGCCAACGATAAATTCTTCATACAGGCGCCAAGATTGAATGGCATAAGCAGCATAGATGGATCAGGAGTAATATCTCCATTAGCCCTTGCAAGATCCCAGTGGCTCATAATTCCCAAAACTGGGGCAGGCGGTGTGGATCCTGAAGGTGTGAAATATAACATCTCTGCCAATATCAGTTACAGCGTAGATGGAGTAAATTTCGAGATATCAACACAGGAAATTGAAATTCTTGTCAAACCTCAGCCTGAGATCGTGCTCGATTACTTCATACCATCTGATGTGATCGCAAATAAGCCGTTCAAACTTGCGGTGAAGGTCACAAATGAAGGACATGGAGAAGCCAGGAATTTTGCCATAGAAACAGCACAGCCTGTTATCTATTATAATCCTTCAGGTCTTCTGCTTGACTTTGAGATCATCAGAAGCCAGTTGCAGGGAGAAGAGAGAAGTAGTTCAATGAAAGTGGACTTTGGAGATATCCAGCCTGGTGATAGTAAGATCGCCTGGTGGGATATGGTCACAAGCATTGATGGGACATTCACTAAGTTCACCGGTGAATATACACATTCAAGTGAGCTTGGAGGAATGGAAACTTCGTTGATCAAGAAGATAAACACATACATTATCCAGAAGCAGATGGGTTCAGGAGAATTGGGTTATGATTTCCTGGCGAATTCGCAGGATAATGAGACTCATTATATGTTGTTCAATTCTTCTACTGGAAGCTCAACATTCGTGATTAATGCCAGTTATACAGTTGTCAATATGCCAGAACCTGATAATCCTGTTCTGGATTTGAGCATAGAGGATTATACAGGGGATTGGGTGATCGTTTCTATTTTAGATCCGTATAATAATGCTGTGCCTATTGAGAAAGTGATAAGGACGAGGGATGGGACTGAGATACCTTCGTATAATTACTGGATGAGGAATGGGAGGATATTGATTGTTGATCGCTATGATGCAGGATTTGATGGGAAATATTCAATTATTTATAGTGGTATGCCTGAACCTGGTATAACTGTCACTTCACCGAATGGGGGAGAAGCATGGTATATTAGCAATACTTATCCGATAAAATGGGTTTATGCAGGAGATCTTGGATCGAATGTGAAAATTGAACTTCTCAACAGTGAAGGCAGTACTATAGATATCGTATCAAGTACTTCGATAGGCAGTGATGGAGTTGGGACTTATAACTGGAAAATTCCTTTAGATTTAGTTCCAGGAACTGAATATCAAGTAACGGTCATGAGTACTACTAATAGCTATTATAATGATATAAGCGATGGACATTTTATAATCGAGTTACCTTCAACTCCAAAAATTATCAGTGGGCCCAGATTAAATATGACTAACGATAATTCAGTGATTATAAAGTGGGAAACTGATATATCAAGCAATAGTACGGTAAATTATGGTAAATCACCATTATCTTATGAAAATGGCAAATCAAATCCATCATTCGACACTAAACATGAAATAGAAATAGTAAATATTGATTATCAGCAGACTTATTATTATAGATTATCTTCTTTCAATGAATTTGGAGATAAATTTGAAAGTGATGAATATAATTTCAAATTTATTGCCAGCCCAAGTATAGATGGGTATCAATTTCCGAATTATCCAATAGAAGGAGAAGATTTATCAATTATGTTTTGGGATTCTATGTTTAGTTCATTGAATCCAATCGAACTTCCAATATATAATACCTTTAAGGTATTAGTCAGTTCTATAACCCAGTTTGGGGGACATTGTTTTGGAATGACAACTACAAGTATATTATATTTTGAAAATGAAATAGACAAACCCATTGGATATGAAGAAGGTAAAACTATTGAAATCCTAAAAAATGATGCAAGATATAATATAGATTATTATCAGGCAACACAGTTGAGCACTAAGTCAGCAGTAGATATTCTATTCTTTGGAATATTTGATCGTAATTGGAATGGACATGGACAACAAGAATTTCAAAAAATAAAAAATTCAATAGATGAAAATAAACCTTTATGGATGCATCTACGTGGCAATGCACAACATGCTGTCACACCTATAGGCTATTCGACAGGAAGTAATTCGGATATAATATATATTTATGATAATAGTCTACCATATCAAACACGTGAAATTGAAGTGACTCAAAATTATATTGAATATATCGATAATCCTTATTGGAATGAACAAAAAATTCGTTTCGATAAATTTCTATCTTTCAATCCAGAAAAAAAATTTGAAATTAATGTATTTAAACAAATGCTTAAATTCTTTTCTAATCAATTGAAAGGGAAGCTTGGTGATATTAAATCTTATATTATTACCTTGGCTTGTCCTGCAGATTTAAGAATAGTTGATCAACATGGTAGAGTCATTACAACTTTTAATGGTGATACAAATGAAATACCAAATGCAAGTCTAAATTCAGGAGAAGAGTTTGAGATTTACAATTTACCATCAGATTTAATGTATACCATTGAAATGATCGGAACTGGTAATGGAGATGCAGATTTAAGTTTTTCCAGTAAAGATATTATCTTGACTTTCAATGATATTCCGATTACTTCCTTAACAAGAGGAAAAATGTACATTGGCAGAACGAATTCCTATATTTTATCATTAGACAACAACAATGATGGAATAATTGATGAGTACATTTCACCAATTTTTGATACTTACACTGAGGATGGATACAACATCACCTTCTTGCCACCCATCTCAACCAAGGAATCGTTTAATCTCACAGATGGCAGCATCCTCCCAATAAAATTCACAACCAGAAATCGCAGTACTGATGAATTTATTTATGACTCAACTGTTAATGTTACAATCATAAATTCCACAGGGCAAGTAATTACTTATTTCACCAATGGCACAGGTACTAACAGTGTAGGAATCAACTCCATAGATGAACAATACTCTGTTGATTTCAACACCAATGATTATCCTGAGTTAATAATTGGTGAACCATACTCCCTCCAGGTGACATTCGGAGATATTGACAATCTGCAAGGATATGCAATGGCTTACTTTACCTTGATCGAAGGCACGCCCCCCTCATCCATATCTAACCTCCACCCCACCCCCGGCCCCACTTGGATCAACTTCACTTGGCTCAACCCCCCCGACCCCGACTTCAACCACACCATCCTCTACCTCAACGGCGCCTTCCTCACGAACGTCCCCGCGCCCCAGAACTACTACAACATCACAGGATTAATGCCGGATACAGAATACGAAATCGGAACGCATACTGCTGATACATCCGGGAATGTAAATCAAACATGGGTGAACAAAACTGCAAGGACAGCACCTTTGTCAGAATTATTGTCTTCTACAATTTCTCTCAAGTCCGGATGGAACCTTATTTCAGTTCCTATTGATCTAACAACATGGAAACTTGGTGATGAATCAAACGTTGGAAAACCGATATACGTCACTCCAGCAAACTGTATTTTATCCATCTATCGCTACAATACTACATCAGAGCTGTTTGAAAAATCAGACCATTTTGAAGATTGGGGCTGGTGGCCAGCCACAGGTTCAGAGAGCTTCACGGCATTAGAACCAGGTAGAGGATACTGGATTATGGCTCAGCAGGATTGCAACCTGACATTCACCGGCGCTGCGCCGTCTGGTCTGGATATTCCAATTAAATCAGGCTGGAACCTGATCGGATGGTATTCCATGAATGAAGCGCAGCTGGGTGAAGAATCTGTGGTAGGTAATCCGCTTAACGTCACACCAGCTAACAGCCTGACCTCGATTTACAGATACAATACCACATCTGCGCTCTTTGAGAAATCTGACCACTTCCTGGATTGGGGCTGGTGGCCTGCTACTGGATCTGAGGGTTTCAGTGAACTGGAACCAGGTAGAGGGTATTGGATGGATGCGAAGAATATAGCTTTATGGAATAATATAAGTTGAATTATGAATGAAGGAATAATATGAATTGTTAGAGAAAATATTAAATTACATAATACCAGCTTTATATTGAGTTAGTGCCAGATCAATACCTGGCAAGTTAAATTGGTGGTTTGATTATGAAAAAAAATATTATACAAAGTTGTCTAAAATTGGGAATAATAGTTTTATTGTTGAATGTAGTGTTTTTGGAGGCGAATGCTGCCGAACTTGGTGAGATTCTTTCAGGAGAAACAAAAGTTAGTATTATAAATCTTGCAGATCAATCCGATTCCTTATTTTTTTATGGTGAAGCCGGCCAGGGCATTGTTCTTGAGATGTCAGCTCTCTCTGGCAGCGATCTTGGTCCTTCCCTTTACCTTTATCGTCCTAATGGAACCCTCGAAAAAGAAGTAATTGGTAATAGTTATGCCAATCGTGTTCGAATCAAGGAGCATCTTCTTGAACAAACGGGAAAATATATTATAATAACTAATGCAAGTAAAGCTTATTCTACATCTAGGACTGGAGAATACGGTTTATCCCTTATACTAATACAAGGAAATGCTTCCTCCTCTCAGGATCCTGATGGTGGAAATATCGAATCTGGACAGACCATGACTGCAATTATTGATCCTAATGGCGATACTGATGCTTTTGTATTTCATGGTGAATCCGGTCAGGGTATTGTC